>DASPYC010000388.1:0-3076 GCA_035636955.1 Casimicrobiaceae bacterium | reverse complement strand
GGCTACGATCACATCACGAGCGCCATCGGTGCGGCGATGATCGGCTGGTACGGCACGGCTATGCTCTGTTACGTGACGCCGAAGGAACACCTCGGATTGCCGAACAAGACCGACGTCAAGGACGGCATCATGGCGTACAAGATCGCGGCCCACGCCGCCGATCTCGCGAAAGGTCATCCGGGCGCGCAGATCCGCGACAACGCGCTGTCGAAGGCGCGCTTTGAGTTCCGCTGGGAGGACCAGTTCAATCTCGGCCTCGATCCCGACAAGGCGCGCGAGTTTCACGATGAAACGCTGCCGCAGCAAGGCGCGAAGCTCGCGCACTTCTGCTCGATGTGCGGCCCGCATTTTTGTTCGATGAAAATTACGCAGGACGTACGCGACTACGCGGCGAAGATCGGCGTCGACGAGCAGGCGGCGCTCGCAAAGGGCATGGAAGCGAAGGCTATCGAGTTCGTGAAGAAGGGTGGCGAGATCTACACGAAGGCTTAGTCCGCGGCCCAACCTCTCGTCACATAGCGAGAGGCCAGCGAACGTGGCCACCGGCAGTCTTCGCGTGGGCATCTCCGGCTGGCGCTACGAGCCGTGGCGCGGCGTGTTCTATCCGACCGATTTGCCGCAACGCGCTGAGCTCGCGTACGCGTCGCGCAAGTTTTCGACGATCGAGATCAACGGCTCGTTTTATTCGCTGCAGCGGCCCGAGTTCTATGCGCGCTGGCGCGACGAAACGCCGCCGGATTTCGTCTTCAGCGTGAAGGGTCCGCGTTTCATCACGCACATGCTGAAGCTTCGCAACATCGAGCCGGCGCTCGCCAACTTCTTCGCGTCGGGTGTGGCGAATCTGCGCGACAAGCTCGGCCCGTTTCTCTGGCAGCTGCCGCCGACGCTCGGCTTCGACGCCGAGCGTCTCGAAAGCTTCTTCGCGCTTCTGCCGCGCGATACCGACCAGGCGGCGTCGCTCGCACGGCGACGCAACGCGAAAGTACGCGGCCGCGCGCGTCTCGCGTATGGCGGCAATCGACCTCTTCGCCATGCGCTCGAAGTTCGTCATCCGTCTTTCGTCGATCCGGCGTTCGTCGCGCTGCTGCAAAGACACCGGATTGCGCTCGTCGTCGCCGACACCGCCGGCAAATGGCCGCTCGCCGAGGATGTCACCGCCGACTTCATCTACATGCGCTTGCACGGCGACAAGAAGATCTATGTCAGCGGGTATACGCCTGCGGCGCTCGCGCGTTGGGCGGAACGAATCCGCCGCTGGAACAAAGGCGGCGAGCCGGACGATGCGCGACGTATCGCGCCTGGTCGACGGCCGTCTTGCCGTCCGCGCGATGTCTACTGCTATTTCGACAATGACGCGAAGGTCAAGGCGCCGCGCGACGCAAAGCGGCTCGCGCGTCTTCTTGCGCGAAACGCACAAGAATGAAATGAAGCCTTAGCGCCAAGAGAACTGCGGCGCCGTTTCCGCGTTTTTCACGCATCGCCGCACGCGTGCGCAGAATTCGCGCACCTTTTCCTGCACGGCTTCTCTTTCCATCCCGACGATCTTATAGGCGATTCCCGCACCGTTCGGCATACGTGTCGCACCGGCAGCGTAGCGCCTTTCTGCGTTCAGTTCCGCGACGGTTTCGGCGAAGAGCCGCTCCGCATGGACCGGCGGCGTAAACAACAAAACATTCGCGAATACATCGAAGCTGCCCATTACACCGCGCGCGCGGACCTCTCGCCGTCGCGGCTCGATGACGTACTTCTCGCTACAAAGCCTTTCGCCGCCCGGTCGCTCCGCCCGCGTCGCCGACGAGAACAACGCGAATTCGAAACGCTCGCCCGATCGGTGGTACGTCCGCCCGGGGAGAAGCATCTCCGAGTAGAGCAGCGTCGCCGATTGCGGCAAGCGGATTCGCGTGCGCGCGACGAAGCGCGCATTGCGATAGGGAATAGTCGGATCAGGGAGGTACTCGAGGTAAGCGTTTTCGCCGAGTGCGATGTCCAAGGTCTGCGCGGCGAAGTTCGCGTCCATTTCCTGGATCTTCGTCGCCGACTGCGTCGTCACGTGCGCTTCGGCATTCTCGGCCAGGGCAATTTCGATCGCATGACGATCGCCCTGCAACACGCCGCCCGCCGTGCAGATCATCATGACGCAGGGCAGATCGGGCATGCCGTCGTCGTAATAAAGCGCTTGCTGGGCGAGGAGCGGCGCGCGATGCGACAGCTCGGACAACACCGAACGGCTGCCGCGATGTTCGAACCCGAGGCGAAGGAATCCATTCTTGCCCGGCGCACCGGCGGGGAGCTGTTGCGGCTCGTCCCGATAGTCGGCAACCTCCGCCGCGTCGCAAAGCGAGCGCATCGCAAATTCCCCGGTTACGTCGCCGTCGCGCATCAGTTCATGAACATCCGCACGTGCGACTTGACGTGGATCGCCGCGAGAATGTCGGTAAGCGGAGCAAACGCGGACATGTCCTCGACGGCCGCCGCGGCGGAGCTGCGATAAATGTCGTCGGCGAGCGCGTTAACTTCGCGAAGGATCGCCTGACCGTCAAGGTAGCTGATCTTCATCAGCCGGAGCGCTGCGGAGAGCATCATCGTCGCGACACCATATTGATGCGCCGCGAACGCATGCCGCTCCGAGAGTCCTTGCGTCGCGAAGACGAGCGCAAGTCCAACGGGAAAAGTACCCGGCGTCGCGCGGCGCACGATTCGCGCAAGCCATTCTTCCGCCAACGGGGTCGGCGCGACATGCACGAGGAGCTCGGCGAGCTTGCGGCCCATGCGCAGCGTCATCGTCCGCATTTCCTCGTTGAGTTTGCGTTGCGCGACGGCGTTATCGGCTCGTGCAATCCGCTCGACATCGACCGCAAGCGCTGCGCGGTGCGCGTCGATGAGCGCGATGCCGTCGGTTGTCGCAGCAACGCCAAGCGCCGTTTGCACAAACTGTGTCAGCGACTCGACGTCAACAACGACGCGCTGCTGGATGGCAGCTTCGAGCCCGTTCGAAAACGCGAAGGCGCCGACCGGCAGCATCGAATCGCCGAACTGCAGCAAACGCATCAGATCGATGATCGAAGTCATCGCATTA
>DASPYC010000387.1:0-2647 GCA_035636955.1 Casimicrobiaceae bacterium | reverse complement strand
GAAGGATTTGCTCGATGGCGTGCTGCGCCGCTATGCCGAAGCGCTCGTGTTCCAGATGGTGAACGAGAATATGGCCTCGGAGCAGTCGGCGCGCATGGTGGCGATGAAAGCCGCATCCGACAACGCAGGGACGATCATCGGCGAGCTGCAGTTGATCTACAACAAGACGCGACAGGCGGCGATCACCAAAGAATTGGCGGAGATCGTCGGCGGGGCGGCGGCGGTCTAGCCGCGCGCGAGGCGCCGGTTGCGATAGATTCGAATTCGGCAATTTGAGGAAATCATGGATCAAGGAACCATCGTTCAGTGCATCGGCGCCGTCGTCGACGTGGAATTTCCGCGCAATGCGATGCCGCGGATCTACGACGCGCTCGTGCTCGAGAGTACCGGCGGCGGCGGTCTCGTGGAAGAAGGATTGACGCTCGAGGTCGAACAGCAGTTGGGCGACGGCGTCGTCCTCTGCATCGCGCTCGGCAGCTCGGACGGACTGCGCCGTGGAATGAAGGTGGCGGGCACGGGGAAGCCGATTTCGGTGCCGGTCGGTCCGGCGACGCTCGGCCGCATCATGGATGTATTGGGCCGCCCGATCGACGAGCAGGGACCGATCAAGACCGACGAGCGCCGCGCGATCCATCAGCTCGCACCTAAGTTCGATGAGCTCTCACCGTCGGTCGAGTTGCTGCCCACCGGCGTCAAGGTGATCGACTTGATTTGCCCGTTTGCGAAAGGCGGCAAGATTGGCTTGTTCGGCGGCGCCGGCGTCGGCAAGACGGTTGCGATGCTCGAGCTCATCAATAACATCGCGAAGTCGTACGGCGGCGTGTCGGTGTTCGCTGGCGTCGGCGAGCGGACGCGCGAAGGCAACGATTTTTATCACGAGATGGCGGAAGCGGGCGTCATCAAGATGGACAACCTCGCCGACTCGAAAGTCGCGATGGTGTTCGGGCAAATGAACGAGCCGCCGGGCAACCGGTTGCGTGTCGGCCTCACCGGTCTCACGATGGCCGAGCGCTTTCGCGACGACGGCAAGGACATTCTTTTCTTCGTCGACAACATTTATCGCTACACGCTCGCGGGCACCGAAGTATCGGCGCTCCTCGGGCGGATGCCCTCGGCCGTTGGTTATCAGCCGACGCTCGCCGAGGAAATGGGCCGCCTGCAAGAGCGGATCACGTCGACCAAGACGGGGTCGATCACGTCGATTCAGGCCGTGTACGTTCCGGCCGATGACTTGACGGATCCTTCGCCCGCGACGACGTTCGGTCATCTCGATGCGACGGTCGTGTTGTCACGCGATATCGCCGCGCTGGGCATCTATCCCGCGGTGGATCCGCTCGATTCGACAAGCCGGCAGCTCGACCCGCTGGTCGTCGGCGACGAACATTACAAATGTGCGCGGGGCGTGCAGGCGACGCTGCAACGCTATAAGGAACTGCGCGACATCATCGCGATTCTGGGGATGGACGAGCTGTCACCCGAGGATAAGCTGGCGGTATCACGGGCACGCAAGATCCAGCGCTTCCTGTCGCAGCCGTTGAACGTCGCCGAGGTCTTCACCGGCACGCCTGGCAAGATCGTGCCGCTCAAAGACACGATCAAGGGCTTCGACATGATCGTCAAAGGAGAATGCGATCACCTGCCGGAGCAGGCGTTCTATATGGTCGGTCCAATCGAAGAAGCGTTCGAGAAGGCGAAGACGCTGCAGTAGCGCCGGCGACAACGGAACGCATTCATGGCCAATACCATCCACGTCGACGTCGTCAGCGCAGAAGAGCAGATCTATTCCGGCGAAGCCGAGTTTGTCGTCTTGCCCGGTGTCGTCGGCGAGCTCGGCATCTATCCGCGGCACACGCCGCTCCTCACGCAAATCAAGCCCGGCGCCGTGCGCATCAAGATTCCCGGCACAGCGGAAGAGGAGCTCGTTTTCGTTCAAGGCGGTTATTTGGAAGTGCAACCGCATCTCGTGACGGTGCTGGCCGATACTGCCATTCGCGCAAAGGATTTGGACGAAAAGGCGGCGCTCGACGCCAAGCGCGCAGCCGAAGAAGCGATGCAGAACAAGACATCGAAAGAGGAGATCGCGCACGCTGAGGCCGAGCTCGCGATTGCGCTCGCGCAGCTCGAAGCGATCCGCAAGCTGCGTCATCGCGCCTGACACGCGCCGCAACAGTCCGTCGCTATAGCCACTCGGTTTGGTCAAGCGGAGTCGCGGCGCCATCACGTCACCCTGGTACGATGTTGCAGCGCAGCATTGTTTCCGGGAGCTCCCGATGCCTGATCTCAACAAGACGCTCGATCGCTCGATCGACATCTCGCGCAACGTCGCCGCCGTGCTGGATCGGCGGATCAAGGATGCGTCGAACGCTTACGTTGAGCGCGTGCGCAAAGCGCAGCACGAATTTCTTCAAAGCGCCAGCACGATCAAGAGCCCGCAACAACTGTTCACCGATTGGTTCCAGTACGCCGCGGATTTCGCCCAGCGCTCGACGCTGTTTCTCGATACGTTGCGCCAACGCGGGAACAACTGGATTGCGCACGAGCAAGCAGGCAAGCCGCCGCTACTGGCGTACGAGTACGAAATCCTCGCCGATGCCCGCACGTTCGAACATCCGGTCGGCTACGCGCTCGTGCGGATCCTGCCGCCGAA
>DASPYC010000386.1:0-2126 GCA_035636955.1 Casimicrobiaceae bacterium | reverse complement strand
TCATTGCATCGTCGACGGACACGCACGCCGATTTGATTCAGCGCGCCGCCGCGGCGGACAAAGCGATCTTCTGCGAAAAGCCTGTCGATCTCGACCTCGAGCGTGCGCGCACGTGCGCTCAGGCGGTCGCCCGCGCCGGCGTCACCTGTCTGATCGGCTTTCAGCGCCGCTACGACCCGACGTTCGCGGCGCTGAAGGCGCGCATTGAGCGGGGCGAGATCGGCGATCCGGAAATGCTGGTCGTCACGAGCCGCGACCCGGGCGCGCCGCCGGTCGATTACATCAAGCGCTCCGGCGGCATCTTCAAGGACATGCTGATTCACGACTTCGACATCTTCCGTTGGATACTCGACGACGAAGCCGCCACGCTCTATGCGACCGGCAGCTGCATCACCGATCCGGCGATCGAGGCGGCGGGCGATATCGATGCAACCGCGGTGACGATTCGAACCAAGCGCGGGCGGCTCGCGCAGATCAACACGATTCGCCGCGCCGCGTACGGTTACGATCAGCGCTTCGAGGTTATCGGCAGCAAAGGCATGCTGCAGGCGAGGAACCACAGGCCGACCGAAGTCGTGTCGTGGAACGCGGGCAGTATCAGCAGCGATAAACCGGAGCATTTTTTTCTCGAGCGCTATCGCGCCGCTTACGCCGCGGAAATGGCCCACTTCATCGACGCCATCGTTCGCAAGCAACCGGTACGCACGTCGATCGACGACGGCGTAGCGGCTCTCGCGCTGGCCGACGCCGCGACGCGCTCGTGGCGCGAGAAACGCATCGTGGAACTTTGAGATGGGGCAGGCGCTACGTATCGGCATCGCCGGTTTGGGTCGAATGGGACGACGACACGCCGAGAATCTCGCGCGTCGCGTAACCGGCGCGACTCTCGTCGCGGCGTGCAGTCCGGTCGACGAGGAGCGTGCTTGGGCCGAGCAGACCCTTGGCGTCCAGCACACATTTTCAGACTACGCAACGATGCTCGCACGTCCCGACGTCGATGCCGTTTTTCTCGTGACGCCGACGACGTTGCACGCGCAGCAGATCCTTGACGCGCTTCAAGCGGGCAAGCACGTGTTTTCGGAAAAACCGCTGTCGTTGGACCTCGACCAATGCCTTCGCGTCGAGCGCGAAGCGCAGCGCTATCCGAATCTGAAAGTGATGATCGGCTTCGTCCGCCGTTTCGACGCGAGCTACCGCGATGCCTATGATCGCATTGCACGCGGCGCGATCGGCGCGCCGTTCATGGTTCGTTCGCAGACGCTCGACAAGCATGATCCGAGCGGATTCTTTGTGCGCTTTGCGGCGACGAGCGGCGGCATTTTTCTCGACATGAGCGTCCACGACATCGACACGGCGCGTTGGTTGCTAGGCGATCCGGCACCGATCCGCGCTTACGCGACTGGCACCATCGCCATTCACGAAGGGCTGCACCAATGGCAGGACGTCGACAATGGCGCTGCATTGTGCGAGTTCGAAGGCGGCAAGATCGCGTACTTCTGCGCATCGAGGACGATGGCGCACGGTTTCGACGCATCGACCGAGATAGTCGGCACGCAAGGACGCTTGACGGTGTGCAGTAATCCGCGCGCCAATCTGGTCGATATCGCAGACGTGCACGGCGTGCGCAATGAATGCACGCCGACATTCTATGAACGCTTCGAAGACGCGTTCTTGCGCGAAGACCAGGCGTTCGTCGACGTCGTTCTCGACGATCGGGCGCCGCCGCTTACGCTGCACGACGCCACCGAGGCGACACGCATCGGCATCGCACTGCTGGAATCATTGTTGACCAAGCGGTTGGTTGAGCTGTAAAAGAGCACACATGAGGAGGAAGACATGAAGATCCCACGCAGCGCAGCGTCGTTGGTGGCAATGTGGTTGGCCGTCGGAACGACCCTTTTTGCGTTGGCGTCACTTGCAGCGGAGCCGAATACTGTCATCGGCGATCGCGTCAAGCAACTTGCGCGCGCGAGTCAGTGGCGGCAGGTCGCGACGATCCCAGTCAATTTCAATACGCAGCATCCGCAGGGCATGGTGAAGATCGGCGACACGTTTTACGTGACGGCGGTCGAGATCAAGACGCCGACGAAGCGTTTTCCGCAACCGCAAGGAGGCTACGATCGCGA
>DASPYC010000385.1:0-5009 GCA_035636955.1 Casimicrobiaceae bacterium | reverse complement strand
GACGAAGTGTGGGGACATGACGCGCTCCTGTTGACGTTCGAGTGGAGCATCGACCGCACGCGTGGCGCCGGCATTACGAATTGCCCGCGTCGCGTTGCATTTGTAACGCCCACGATCGCGCCGTGAAAGCGTGCGGACACGGGAGACGATTGCAATAGCGTCGACGACTCCGAAGGAGCTGACATGAAGGCGATACCTGATCGTTCGCTCGACAACACGCCGACGCTCGAAGGTGATCTAGGCGCGTACTTCGAGTACCTCTGGCGCCAAGTGGACAAGCGGGAAAAGCGCGAAACGAATTCAGATCCGGCAGAGCGCAAGGTCCGGCTCGACTGCACGGATGAGCTCGTCGACCTCAGCTCGATTGATCTGGTTGTCGTTGGGAGGTCCGAGACCGGCGACGAGGAGATCGAGTACCTTTGTCCGCGGTGCGATCGCCTTCACGAGTCGCGTTCGTCTCGCTAACGCCGTTGACGATGGAGAAATACTCGATTGCCTGGGCGATCGTTGCGGCGCCATTCGTCGCTCCGCATGCCGACCTCGAGGACTCGAGAATTTGGCGCAGTAGATCGCCAATCTTTGATCAGCGTGTCGCCTCGAACAGGAACCACGTGCGGCGTTCGGCTTCGTCGATCCAGACCTCGAGAAGACTCGCGGTCGCCACGTCATTATGTTCGTCGCATACGCTGTGCGTCTCGCGCATGCGTTCGGCGAGCTGCGCGTTCTCCTCACGCAGCTCTGCGAGCATGTCGGGCGGCGTCACGTATTCGGCGTCGTTGTCCAAGACACGCTGCAGACGCGCGATATGGCCGATCGAGCGCAACGTCGCTCCGCCGAGTTTTCGCACGCGTTCCGCGATAGGGTCCGTCGTCGCGTAGAGCTGGTCGGCCTGCTCATCGAGAAGCAGATGATAGTCGCGGAAGTGCGGGCCCGAGACATGCCAATGGAAATTCTTCGTCTTGAGGTACAGCGCGAAGATATCCGCGAGCAGCGCATTCAGTGCACCGCTGATATCGCGGGTCGCTTGCGTTCCCAGGCTCGTCGGGGTGCGCAGGCTCGCGCTGCGCCAAGACCCGAGAGTTTTCTCGTTCGTCGTTCGCGTGTCACCATGTCGTGGGGACGAGTCCGCCGCGATGTCGATGTCGAGGTCCAGCCGTTCCGGTTTCTCAGTCTTCATAACGGATCTCCAGATCAAGTGAAGTAGCCAAAGCGAAGTTGCCGCACTTCGCTGCATAAGGCAAATTGTTTTTTGATCAGTCGCACGATAGAGCAGGACTATGACCTTCACTACGCGCGCTCGACGCGCGAACGGTTCGGTCCCGCCAACACGCGCACGCGCTCGCCGACACCGACCGTCTGCCCACCTTGCGTTATCGCGACGGTGCGACCGTTGTCCAAGCGCACGACGATCTCCTGACCGTTTTCCTCCGTGAGTCGGTGCTCGATCGCGTTTCCGCCGATACCGCCTGCGACGGCGCCTGCGACCGTTGCTGCGGCACGTCCAAGGCCACGTCCAATCTCGTTTCCGAGAATGCCGCCCAGCGCAGCGCCGGCGATGGTGCCGAGCGGCGCATGATCCTCGTTCAACCGCACCGCATGCGTGCTTTCGACGACGCCGTACGTGACGCGTTGCTCCACACGTGCGTCGCTGTGGCCGTAATCGTCGGGACCCAATGTAGAGCAGCCCGCGATCACGGTGAGTGCGGACACGGCGAAGATTGAAAAGAACACATTTGAAAAGAACACATTCTTTTGCATCAATGACTCCTCGAGTATTTGCATGGAGAGCACTACGAGCCTTGACCGTTGCGCGTGTGTTTCGGTGCGTCACGAGGGCGTTACAGCTGTAGCACGTGACGAAGACGTCGCGAGCAACGCACTTCCGTTGCGACTGAAACGGGCCTGAAATCAACGGCACACGAGGCGGTGTGAACCTGCATCGTCAGCGCCATCGACAGTTTCGACAGGAGCCAACATGAATGAAGCAAATGCACGCAGCCGCCTCGAACACATCGCCGTACCGGGGACGAGCCTTCGGATATCACGTGTCGGCCTCGGCACGTGGGCCATCGGGGGCTGGATGTGGGGCGGCACCGACGAACGCGAGGCGATCGGCACCATTCACGCAGCGGTCGATCGCGGCATCACGCTGATCGATACGGCGCCGGCGTATGGATTCGGGCGTTCGGAAGAGATCGTAGGGAAGGCATTAGCCGTACGCGACCTGCGCGATCGCGTGATCATCGCAACCAAGGTCGGCCTCGAATGGCGCGACGGGAAAGTGTTTCGCAACGCGACGCGCCAACGGATCATGAGCGAGATCGACGATTCGTTGCGGCGTCTGCGCACCGACTTCATCGATATCTATCAAGTGCACTGGCCGGATCCTCTGGTACCGATCGAAGAAACCGCCGCGGCAATGCGATCGCTTTACGAGCGAGGAAAGATCCGCGCGATCGGCGTGAGCAACTTCTCAGTCGCGCAAATGGAAGCATTCCGCCGTGTTGCGCCTCTCCACGTGCTGCAGTCTCCGTACAACCTGTTCGAACGCGAGATCGAATCCGAAGTGTTGCCGTACTGTCGGGCAAACGGCATCGCTGTTCTGGGCTACGGCGCGTTGTGCCGCGGCTTGCTGACCGGAAAGATCAGCGCGAGAACGAAATTCAACGGCGACGACCTGCGTCTGACCGATCCCAAGTTTCGACCGCCGCGGCTTCGCCAGTATGTCGCCGCAGTCGATTACCTCGATCTGCTTGCCCAATATCGCTTCGGCAAACGGATTATTCATCTCGCCGTGCGGTGGATGCTCGATCAAGGCGTGACGAGCGCGCTGTGGGGCGCGCGCAGGCCCGATCAGCTTGCGCCCGTCGACGCCGTCGGCGGCTGGACGCTCGATGCGAATGTCAAAGGCGAAATCGACCGGGTGCTGCGCGAACGCATTACGGACCCCGTCGGACCGGAATTCATGGCGCCGCCGGCGCGAGCGCGTGCCGATAGGGAGCAGGCTGCGGCGTGATCACGGCGATGGAACCATCGGAACGGATCGTCGTGAGCGATCGCGCAAATCCGAAAATGCGATTGGATCCCCATACGGCGTTTTCCTATCATCGGGTTGGTTATTATCACGCAACTTCTCATGACGGCATCAGCGCATAGGATCGATCGCGCGCCTATGTCGCGGTATCTGGCGACCGCGCGGATGCACTCGCGAGCGATTCGTAGTGGTCGCGCGAAACGGCGGATCTTGCCGGCCGGGTTCGCCACCGAGCCGCGCGATCGCAGCACACGAATGGCGATGACGCGCGATCACGCATTGTCGATCATCGTTGCGTTCGGCGCCGAAAGTCTTCAGGGCTAGTTCTTAGGCGTGCTGCAGTTGTCGGTGGCGTCGCCGCGTCGCGGGCCTCGGGATGCAGGCTTGCTACCCTTGCCGCTCAAGGCCTACAATTTGTCTGCATGCGGCGCGATCGGGGCGGCTTTCATCCACGCCCCGCATCGCAGATCGGGCGCTTCACCAGGAACCAGGCTTCGCGCAGGGATAATCAGCCGCCTCAACCGCCTCGGGCTCGCGCAGCAGGCTTGACGCGTCTCGCGAGTCCGATCGGATTTCTCTCGCTTGTCCCGGAGGTCACGTGGGGACAACCAACAACAGTAAAGCGTGTCGACGCTTGACCGCGGCCGTTGATCGTCTTCGGTTTGTGCCGGGGCGTTCGCCCGAGCATGGCCGCAACCGGTTGTCCGCAATCGGTGTGATCATGTTTGCTTGAGAAAGGCGGCGAGTATGGCTAAGCCCGCGTCACTCACCATACCCACCGAGCCAATCGGCAGTATCCCAAGACCCATCGATCTGATCGAGAGAGTCGCAAAAGGCGACAGTGAGGACCCTAGCTTCGCGCCACTCTATGAAGATGCGATTCGCGACACGATCGAACGATTCGAAGCCGCCGGCTCTCCGGTCGTTACGGATGGCGAACAGCGGAAGTATCACAATTTCGCGACGTACTGCGTCCATGGTCTTCCCAACACGGCGCCGGACGGTTTTCAGATCCCGTTCTCGGACGGCCACACGCGCCGCTTGCCGCGGCTCACAGGTGGCCCCTTCCGTTACAGGCGGTACGCGGACAGCTTCCTGGATGTCGCGATGCGATACGCTCATGTGCCGGTGAAGCAGGCGGTCATATCGCCTTCGGCGTTGAGTCTCATGTATCCGGCCGACGCGATTCGGGATTATTCGCGCGACCAATTCATCGACGATCTGTTGAGCGAGCATGAAACCGAGGTTCGGCGCTGCCTGAAAAAAGGCGCACACAAGGTTCAGGTCGATTTCACCGAAGGACGGCTCGCCATTAAGATCGATCCCTCCGGGTATCTTCTCAACAGCTTCATCGATTTGAACAATCTCGCGCTGTCGCGGTTCTCGGCTGAGGAACGCAAGCGCATCGGCGTTCACACCTGTCCGGGAAACGATTTCGATTCGACGCATAGCGCCGATGTCGACTATGCACAGTTGCTGCCCAGCTTGCTTGGTATGAAGGCCGGAAATTTCTACATCGCACTTGCAGGTGAGCCCGACCGCCGGCACGTCCTGAAAATCATACGCAAACACCTGAAGCCGGATCAGCGGATCTTCGTCGGAGTCATTGCTCCGATCGCTCCGCGCGTCGAGACCCCCGACGAAGTGCGGGACCGCGTGCTCGAAGCGTCCGAGTACATACCGATCGATCAGCTCGGCACGACGGACGACTGCGGATTCTCGCCTTTCAGCGACGACACTTCAACGAGCCGTGATACTGCCTTTGCCAAGATCCGGTCGCGTGTGCTTGGCACGCAATTGGCGGCGAGGCTCATCGGAGCTCGCTCATGATGAGGAAGGATGACGAGGACACGCGGCTGCGATCGGTCGCGCTGCAGACCGCAAATAGCATTCTCCTCGCGCGTCAGCGTGCCGAGCAGCGAAGCGAGTTCTATCTCGTCGAAGGGCAGCGACTTGCTCGCATGGGAAGCTGGTC
>DASPYC010000384.1:0-1791 GCA_035636955.1 Casimicrobiaceae bacterium | reverse complement strand
GGGCACGAGCTGCATGTCCATGAATGGCGACTTGCCCGGTTTGTCGAATTTCGGCCCCGGCACCATCGGATCGTGCCAATAGAGTGCCTTTTTGCCCGTCGCAGGATCGACGTCGCCCGCCTTTTGCACGCCGGCGGCAGTCCCAGCGGTGGGTGACGCGCCGGTCATTTGCATCCCTTGATTCATGCCGAGGCGGTAGAGCCCGTAGCCACCCGCCGCTACCAGCGCGATTACGATGACGACGGTCGTCGTGGTGATCTTCATGGCCGATCCTTCAATTGATTCGCGCTTGCATGCGTCGCGACGTCGCCGTCGGGAATTAGAAAATTGAGCTGCGCCCAAAGGCGTGCCGTCTCCATTTCAAGTTGCAGCGCCTGCAATCGCACATCGATCTCGTTACGGCGAGCGACCAGCATGTCGACCAGGCTCGCCTTCGCGCCGCGGAAAGCGGCGATTGTCGCGTCCGTCCGCTGTGATGCGAGCGGCACCAGTTCGCGCTCGTATCGGCCGCTGCGCTCGCGGTTGTTCTCCCATTCGGCGATCATCGCGCGCACTTCTGCCGTGTGAGCGCGCAGCATGTCCTCGCGCTCGGCGCGCACCTGATCCCGCATGGCGAGCTTCGCCGCAACTTCGCGGTCCTGGCGATTGGCTTGATCCCATTGCAACGGAACCGATACGTTGAGCGAGACCATGTTGGAATAAGCGGAGCCGCGCTGGCTGTACATCAGCGCCACGCTCCAGTCGGGCTTCTTGTTTACCTGCGCCACTTTCACCTCGGCAGCAGCAACATCCTCTTGTTTCGCAAGGACCGCAATTTGGGGGTGATGGGCGAGCGCGTCGTCTGGCGTCCGTTGATCGAGCCGGATCGCATCGATCGTCGGTTTGCCCGCAAGCGGTGACTCGGCGGC
This sequence comes from Casimicrobiaceae bacterium, assembly GCA_035636955.1. Taxonomy (GTDB): domain Bacteria; phylum Pseudomonadota; class Gammaproteobacteria; order Burkholderiales; family Casimicrobiaceae; genus VBCG01. The sequence continues at coordinate 883 of DASPYC010000384.1, read as the reverse complement.
ATCGCCGATCCAGCGCGCGAGCGCGATCTTCGCGTTACCGGCACGGCGGCGTAGCTCGCTGGCACGGTCGTCGAGCATTACCAGCGCGCTCCGCGCGCCTACGATGTCGGCGAGATTGCCTCGTCCGGCACGATACGCGCTTTCGGCCGCTTCGATTTCGAGTTGCGCTTGGCTCCGTTGCTCGTCGACGATCGCAAGTTGCGCTTCGGCGTAGTAGCGATCCAACCAAGCCAGCGCGGTGTCGCGCTGAATGGTGGCAATGCGCGCGGACTTCTCGGCGAGCGACTTTTCCGCTTCGCGCGTGAAACGCTCCGCGCGTGCCTCCCGTTTTTCGGCGCGCGTAATTTCTTGCATGATCCCGACGCTGCGCATCGTCATGAAATCCCGCGTCACGCTCCATGCATCCGGCCCATTGACGGGAAGGTTGTTGACGCCCAACGTCGCGACTGGGTCGGGAAACTGCGCGGCTGCGACTGCCATCTCGCGCGACGCGGTGACGGCGTACTCTTGCGCTACGATCATCTGCGAGCGGGCAATCGCCTGACGTTGCGCTTCCGGGAGCGTGAGCGGCACGTCGGCGATCGCCGGCGTGTTCCTTGTCGCGAACAATGCCAGCGCGATCGCTACTGCGAAGTGAAGGGCCGCATGCGCGGCAGATTCTCTCTTCATTGGACCTCCGAACGAACGTGGAACATTCCAGCGCGCGAAACGACGCGCGCCGGCCTCAACGTAAGCCGGAGATCAAATCAGCAGGCGACTGGAAAGCGCGAGCAGCGGCGGTGCGGCACGTTGCGCAGACGACGTTGCATCGTCGTTGGCAAAAGAAACGTAGAGATCGGCGACGCGGATCGTCAACGCAGGTTGCGGGGCCATCATGGGCGCG
>DASPYC010000383.1:0-1836 GCA_035636955.1 Casimicrobiaceae bacterium | reverse complement strand
TATTCGTGAGTCCCGCAGCGTTGGAGCACCTCGGCGCTGAAGTCGGTGGCAGATTGACAGTGCTCGGAGGTATATCCGACATCACTCTGCAAGTTGCCGGTGTTACGGCCGATAGCGGACGCGAACGGTACGCTGTCATGGACATCGCGGCCGTTCAAGATCGCTTTGGACGAACCGGCGTGTTGACACGAATCGACGTGCGCCTCGCCCCCGGCGCCGACGCAACATCGGCAGCACGCCGAATCGCGGACAAGCTGCCTGCCGGAGTGGCCGTCGCACCGCCGGCGACAGCGGTCGACGCGACGAGCCGGCTATCGCGCGCCTATCGGATCAATCTCAATGTGCTCGCGCTCGTCGCGTTGTTCACCGGGGGACTCCTCGTCTTTTCAACCCAAGCGCTTGCCGTTGCACGCCGGCGGTCGCAATTTGCATTGCTTCGCACGATAGGACTGACGCGGCGTGGGCTGCTGCTGCTCGTCGTCGCTGAAGGCGCGACGATCGGTTCAATCGGCGCCCTCATCGGTCTGCCGGCCGGCTATGTGCTGGCGCGACTGGCGCTTGAATATTTCGGTGGCGACCTGGGTGCCGGATTCTTCCGCGGCGTGCCGCCGCAACTGCACGTCGGCGTTGGAGCGGCGCTTGCATTCGTCGCGCTTGGCGTTGTCGCCGCAATGGCAGGCAGCGCGATTCCCGCGCTGGACGCCGCACGCGCGGCACCGGCAGCCGCGCTCAAATCCGAACAGGGCGGCTCGTCCTTTGCGCGAATGCGAAGCGCGGTCCCCAGCGCAATTCTGCTGGCCGCCGGCGGTCTCGCGACGCTTGCGCCGCCGGTCGCAGATTTGCCGTTGCTCGGCTATGCGGCCATCGCGCTTCTTCTCATCGGCACGCTGCTGTTGCTGTCGCGCGTTGTCGTGTGGCTACTTGCGATGGCGCCGCGGCCGCGTAACGTTTCTTCGGCGCTCGCACTCGATCAGTTGCGCGGCGCGCCGGGACAGGCGATCGTGAGCCTCTCGGCGATCGTCGCCAGCGTCGCGCTGATGGTATCGATGGCGATCATGGTCGCGTCGTTTCGGCAATCGCTCGACGATTGGTTGACGCGCATGCTGCCCGCCGACGTTTACGTGCGCGCGGGCTCCGGCGGCGATACCACCGCGTTTCGCAACGATGATCAACTCCGGATCGCGGCACTCCCGGGCGTACGACGCGCAACGTTTTCGCGCTCGCAAAATCTATTGCTCGATCCCGCGCTGCCCCGCGTATCGCTCATCGCTCGCACGATCGACGATCCGACGCGATTGCCGCTAATCGGCGCGCGTGCTTCGATCAAGCCGGGCGATCCGCCGCCACTGTGGGCGACAGAAGCGATGCAGGATCTGTACGGATTCACGCCGGGCCGAAAGGTGACAATTCCCCTCGCAGGCAAACGCGTTGATTTCACGGTGGCGGGTATCTGGCGCGACTATGCTCGTCAGCAAGGCGCACTCTTGATCGATCGCAATCTGTACATCGAGATGACCGGCGACCATGACGCCAGCGAGGCGGCGCTTTGGCTCGCGCCGGGCGTTTCGATCGACGACATTCGCAAGGCGGTCGAAGCAGACTTCGGCGCCGCCGATCGCATTTCGATCACCCCGGCCGGGGACCTTCGGCGGATCTCACTTCGCGTATTCGACCGCACGTTTGCCGTCACCTATGCGCTGGAAGCGGCTGCGGTCGCGATCGGGCTCGCCGGAATGGCGTCGTCATTCGGTGCGTTGGCGCTGGCGCGCCGCCGCGAGTTCGGGATGCTGCGCCATCTCGGCATGACGCGACGGCAAATCGGCGCGATGCTGGCGA
>DASPYC010000382.1:0-7225 GCA_035636955.1 Casimicrobiaceae bacterium | reverse complement strand
AAAACGCCGATCATGGAAAGATCCGCCGGGGATCCGATGCCGGATCCCGACTGACATAGTAGCATGCGAGCCGCAGACGCCATCGGCAACGATTTGCACAGCGCTTCAAGAGCAGGCGCCATCCGTCACGAGAGTGACCATTCACTTATAACCTGTCGACGACTCACTTTCGCGGCTGGGCAATCGCGTTGACCAACGCGTCCGCGAACATTCCGCCCACGTCGAATCCCGACTGCTCGGCGATCTCGACGAAGCAGGTCGGGCTGGTGACGTTGACTTCGGTGAGGCAATCGCCGATGACGTCTAGGCCGACGACGAGCATGCCTTCGGACCACAGTTCGTGCGCCAGCGCGTCGCCGATTTCGCGGTCACGCGCGGTCAGCGGTCGAACGACACCGCGCCCGCCGACCGCAAGATTGCCGCGCGTTTCGCCGGGCTTCGGAATCCGCGCCAGGCAATACGGTACGACCTGGCCGGCGATCAGGATGATCCGTTTGTCGCCGTCGACGATCTCAGGTAGATAGCGCTGCGCCATCACCGTGCGGGCGCCGTGATGCGAAACGGTCTCGATGATGACGTTGCGGTTGGGGTCGCCATCGCGGACGCGGAACACCGAAACGCCGCCCATGCCGTCGAGCGGCTTGACGATCACGTCCTCGTGCTCGTCGATGAACTCCGAGACGCGCGACCCATCGCGCGTCACCAGCGTCGGAGCGATGAAATCGCGAAAACGCGCAATCGCCATTTTTTCGTTGTAATCGCGGATCGCGCGTGGCCGATTGAAAACGAGCGCGCCCTCCTGTTCCGCCGCCTCGAGCAGATAGGTCGAATAGACGTATTCCATGTCGAACGGCGGGTCCTTGCGCATGATGACCGCCGCGTAATCCTTAAGCGCGCGCTCTTTGACCTCGCCGGCCTCATACCAGTCGTGGTCGTCGCTCTTGAGCGTGAGCAGAGTCGCGCGCGCGCTCGTGACGCCGTCCTGCCAATACACATCGGGTTGCAGGATCGCGAAGACGCGATGACCACGTGCGGCAAGCGCACGCATCATCGCCACGCTCGAGTCTTTGTAAGCCTTGAGATGCGGCAGCGGATCGACGATGAAGGCAAAATCCATGGATGATCGGTCCCATCGGGGCGCGGTGTTTGAGCCCCACGCTTGCGGCGCACATGCTAACCGATTACCCGGCCGCGTCGGATCAGGTCAGCATTGCGCCCGCTCGAATCGAGACTGTTGATCGCGGACGGCGCTACCCGAGTCGGCGACGGTGGCGTGGACCGATTGACGGGTGCAAGACCAACGACACGCCCGGCCTCGAGCGAGACCACGACGTCCGCGCACGCGGCGAGGTCGTCGGGATCGTGCGTGATGAGAATCATCGGAATGTCGTAGCGCGCCTGGATCTCCAGAAGCTCGGCCCGAAGGCGGTTCTTCAGCATGCCATCGAGGGCAGCCAAAGGCTCGTCGAGCATCAAAATCCGTGGATGACCGACGAGCGCACGCGCGAGCGCCGTGCGCTGCCGCTGGCCGCCGGAAAGTTGCGACGGGTAACTGTCCCGGATGTCGCTCAAATCGAACGAAACCAGGACGCGCTCTACGCGACGCGCTTGCGACGCGCTCAACGTTCGCGGCCAACCGCGCACGAATGCGCCGCCCACATTCTGTGCGACGGTCCAGTGGGGAAACAAAGCGTAGTCCTGGAATACATAGCCGGCGCGCCGCGCGCGCGGAGGCACGTCCACGCCGAGACCGGCGTCGAACCATGTGTGGCCGTCGACGACGATGCGACCTTTGTCGGGTCGCACGAGCCCCGCCAGCATCTGCAGCGTCAGCGTCTTGCCGGCGCCTGACGGACCGTAGAGCGCGAGGTGCGTCGTGTCGGCGGAAAAACGGATCGCGAGATCGAACCGTCTGCGGGCCGCGCGGACTTGCTTTTGGATGTCGACGTCGATGTGCATCGTTACACCGGTACGACGCGCACGTGCCCGCGCCGCGCGAACAGATTTGCCGCGATCAACAGCGTGACGCAGACGAGCGAAACGATGATGACAAGCGCACCGGCCAGCGTGTCGTCCCCCGCGTTCACCGCTTCGTAGATCGCGATCGACACGGTCTGCGTACGTCCGGGAATGTTGCCGGCGACCATCAGCGTTGCGCCGAATTCACCCATCGCGCGGGCGAACGCCAGCATCGCACCCGCAATGATGCCGCGCCAGGCGAGGGGCAGCGTCACACGGACGAAGACGGTCCACCGGTTATAGCCGAGCGAGCGACCCGCCTTTTCGAGCGTCGGATCGACCGCTTCGAACGCGGCGCGCGATGCCTTGAAGACCAGCGGAAATGCGACGATCGCGGCGGCAAGCGCGGCGCCTTCCCACGTGAAGACCAACTGGATGCCGAGAGTCCCTTCGAGCCATGCGCCGAACGCGCTGCGGCGTCCGAACGCGACGAGCAGGTAGTAGCCGAGCACGGTGGGCGGCAGCACCAGCGGGAGGATCAACAATGCGTCCGCGGTATCGCGTCCCGGCATTCGCGTGCGCGCGAGCCAGTAGCCGGCGCCGATGCCGAGCAGGCAGGCGATCAGCGTCGCGCAAACTGCGACTTTGAGCGTCAGCAACAACGGAATCAGCACGGAGGACATCGCGTCAGGGCGCAGCAAAGCCGTAGGAAGCGAGAATCCTTCTCGCCGCTTCGGTGCCGAGCAGGTCGACAAACGCACGCGCTTCGCCCGCGTGGCGACTATCGCGCAGGACTGCGATCGGATAATGAACAGGCACCGGCGTGGGGACGTCGAGCGCGATCTTCACGTTGTCGCGCATGACGGCGGCGTCCGTCGCGTACACGAAGCCGGCGTCGACTTCTCCACGCGCAACATAGTCGAGCACTTGCCGCACGTTCAGCGCGAAGACGCATCGCGGCTCGATCCTGTCCCACAGTTGCGCGCGCTCCAGCGCTGCTTTGGCATAACGACCTGCGGGTACGGTTCGCGGACTGCCCATCGCGATCCGACCGAAACGCGTCTGCGTGAGTTCACCGAGGCTCGAAATCGGCGGGCGAGCGGTCGGGACGATCAGGACGAGTCGATTGCCGGCAAAATCGCGTCGCGATCCGGGAAGCACCAGACCTTCGCGTTCGGCCCGATCCATCGTGTCCTCGTCCGCCGCGGCAAAGACGTCCGCGGGAGCGCCCTTGGAAATTTGCGCGAGCAAGACGTCGGTCGCCGCGAAATTAAAGGTGACGCGGCTGCCGCCATGCTCCGTCTCGAATACCTTGCCGATGTCGCGAAAGGCGTTCGTCAAGCTCGCGGCGGCGGAGACAAGCAGTTCTGCGCCGTTCGCCGGAGACGCGGTGGCGAAACCGAGCGATGTGGCGAGCACGATGACGAAACGACGAATCGCCCACCGCGCCGTGACGGACCTCGCCATATACGGCCGTATATTGCGCACGCCAAACTATAGCGCAGAAAGACAGGCCATGCCCGCGTCATAGACCGTCTCTTCGCTGCCCGACATCAGCCGGCGAGCAGCCGGGTCAGACCCGCCATTTCCGAGACGCCGGCCTTGGCCGCTTTTCGCTCGATCGCGCGATAAAGGCGGACCACATCGCGGCCGGTCGGGGTGAGCCGCGTTCCACCGCCGCGCTTGCCGCCGGCTTCGGCCTCGACGATCGGCGACTTGAAGCAGCGGTTCATCGTATCGACGAGCATCCATGCGCGTCGATACGACATCCCGAGCTTTTTCGCCGCGGCGGTGATCGATCCCATCTCGGCGATCGCTTCCAGCAGATCGACTTTCCCCGGGCCGATGGCGATGTCGTCACCCTTGCTGATGCGAAGGCGAAATTGAACGGTCGCCGACGATCGCGGCATCGGGTCAGGCACGTGCTGCCGCAACGGTCGAACGTTGGATGACGGCCTGCGTGAGCGCGACGATCACTCAGCGCGCCGGCTCTTCGGAAGAGCATCCAGCAGCGGCTGGATGATGTCCATCGGCAGCGGAAAGACGATCGTCGAATTCTTGTCGGCGGCGATCACCGTCAGCGTCTCCAGATAGCGGAGCTGAATCGCCAGCGGCTGCTGCGACAGCACCTGCGCTGCTTCGAGAAGCTTCTGCGCCGCCTGGAACTCGCCGTCGGCGTGGATCACTTTGGCGCGCCGTTCTCGTTCGGCCTCGGCCTGCCGCGCGATCGCTCGGATCATCGACTCGTTGATATCGACGTGCTTGATCTCGACGTTGGCAACCTTGATGCCCCATGACAGCGTTTGCGTGTCCAGCGCTTGCTGGATATCGAGATTGAGCTTTTCGCGCTCCGAGAGCATTTCGTCCAACGCGTGCTTGCCGAGCACCGAGCGCAACGTCGTCTGGGCGAGTTGGCTCGTCGCCATCATGAAATTCTGCACTTCGATGATCGACTTCTGCGGATCGACGATACGGAAATAAACGACAGCGTTTACCTTGACCGAGACGTTGTCGCGCGTGATCACGTCCTGGCTCGGCACGTCAAGCACGACCGTGCGTAACTCGACACGCACCATTTGCTGGATGAACGGCACGAGGACGACCAATCCGGGACCCTTGACCTTCCAGAATCGACCCAGCTGAAAGACGACGCCACGCTCGTATTCGCGCAGGATGCGCAGCGATGACGTGACGAGCACGACGATGATGACGAGAAGAATCAGCGGCGGGATAAACGCCATATCAAGCTCCTTCGGCAGGGGCAACGCGAGGCAGCATGCCGTCGACGGCGACGACCCGGATCTTCTGACCGCGAGTAAGGCGACCCGGCGTCCGCACTTGCCACGTCTCGCCGCGGATGTTGGCCCAACCGGTTTCTTCGCTGTCGTCGAGCATCTCGCCGTCGGCGCCGACGAGTGATTGGACGCCGCTCACCAGCGGCGCACGGCGTGCGCGTAACGCCATCCGCCCGACGATCAGAACGAAGCCCAAGGTAACGATTGCAACCGTCACGATGAGCGGCCATGGGATGCCGAAGCCCGGCATTTCGGTGTCGATCAACATCAGCGCGCCGACAGCGAACGCGATGACGCCGCCCACACCCAGCGACCCGTATGATGGAAAGAACACCTCGCCGACGATGAACGCGATCCCCACGACGATCAACGCGAGACCGGCATAGTTGACGGGCAGCATATGCAGCGAATAGAGCGCGACCAGGAGGCAAAGAGCGCCGACGACGCCCGGAAAGACCAATCCGGGATGGCCGAACTCGAACAATAGCCCATAAATGCCGAGCATCATCAGGATGAGTGCCATGCTCGGATCGGTGATGACCGCGAGCAGCCGATCGTGCCAATCCGGCTCGAATGCAATGACGGGCGCGCCGATGGTCTGCAGCGTTCGTTCGCCACTCGCCACCGCGACCTTGCGGCCGTCGACCTGACGCAACAGGTCGGTGAGGTCGGACGCGGTCACATCGGTGACTTTCTGATCGCGCGCTTCATTCGCGGAAATACTCGCGGCCTCGAGGACGGCCTTTTCGCCCCATTCGGCATTGCGGCCACGAAGCTGCGCCAAGCTGCGGATGTATGCGGCGGCATCGAAAAACGCCTTGCGCTCGTGCGTGTTCGTCGGCCCCGGTTCTTTCTTCTTGGCTGCATCTGGTCCCGATGACGGCTCGGGTGCACTGCCACCGATGCCGATCTGCACCGGCGATGCAGCGCCGACATTGGTGCCCGGCGCCATCGCAGCCAAATGACACGCATACAAGATGAACGCGCCGGCGCTTGCTGCGCGTGCCCCGGCGGGGGCAACGTACGCGGCGACCGGAACGGGGGACGCGAGAATATCCTGGATGATGCGCCGCATCGACGTGTCGAGCCCGCCAGGCGTATTGAGCGTCAACACAACGAGCTGTGCACCGTCGTTCACCGCACGTGCGAGGCCGCGATGAACATAGTCGACGGTTGCAGGTCCGATTGCGCCGTCGATCGACAGCGTCAAAACGGGCGCCGGCGCAGCGACGGCAAGCGTCGACGCGAACGCGAGAACACCGATGAATCGCGAAAGGAGCATGGCGACAGCGAGCAGCAAGCGGCTCGAGCAAGGAGAAAATGCAACGGCGCTCGTGCCGATGGTCATTATCCTCCGGTTCAAACTCGATCAGCCGAATCGGCGGAGATTGAACGCACCGAGATCAACGCGCGAGCGACCGTCGACGATCCATTGGGCGAGCGCTTCGCCAATCGCCGCGGAGTGTTTAAAGCCGTGACCCGAGCACGGAGATGCAACGATCACGCGGTTCGCATGAGGGTGACGATCGATGATGAATTCGAAGTCGGGCGTCACGGTGTAGAGGCACGTTGCGGTCCTGCGACAAGCGCTCGCGACCCCGTCGATATACGGCGCGACGTAGTTTTCGTACATGGCATTGATTTCTTCCGGGGAAACGCGACGGTCGGCCGTTTCGGCCGTCGTCGTTGAACCATACGTTTCCGTCGCGATCTTGATTCCGCCGTTCGGCCCATCGATCGCCGGAAAACCGTAGACGCCTTGCAGCTTCTTTTGCAGCTCCCAAATGAAAACAGGAAAGCGCGACGGCGCAAATGGGCTCGCGTCGCCGTCGATATCGAACCAGTAGAGCACCTGGCGGTAGACGACGAAGAGCTTCGCTAAGTCGCGGCCTACCAGCTGCGGCAACCACGCTCCGGCCGCCACGATCAGGTTTGCACAACCATATGTACCGCGATCGGTCGTCACGGTCACGATCGAATCCGATGCGTCGAAGCCGAGGACTTTTTCGTCGCGATGAATCGTTGCGCCGTCCTCCTGTGCCAGTGCGAGCTGCGTCCGAATGCATTCTTCCGGCCGCAGCAAACCCGCGCCGGGCTCGAAATAGCCGACCTCATCGCCAGCGACTTTGAAGACCGGAAAGCGGTGTCGGATCTCCGGTGCGGTCAAAACTTCGTGCTCGATCCCAAACTGCTCTGCTGCCGCGAGCGTGTTGGCGAAGAAGTTTTCGACGTGCGTGACCGAGCGCTTCGCGGTGCTGGAGATAATCAGCAGGCCGTCGGTCGCCAGCAGCGATGCGCCCGTTTGCTTCTCGAGGGCGCGCCAGATCTCGTGCGATCGGAGCGCGAGCGGCGTGTAATGCGCGCCTTCGCCGATGGCAAGCCGCGTCACGCGGGTGTCCCCATGCGACGATCCAAACGGATGTGGCGGCGAGAACCGATCGATGCCGAGGACGTTGTTCTTTCGCGTAGCA
>DASPYC010000381.1:0-1544 GCA_035636955.1 Casimicrobiaceae bacterium | reverse complement strand
CCGACCCCGGCGTCATCGAGGTCAACGTTCACCCCGTCTCGACATGGGATGCGCTCGTCGACACCACGGAAACGTTGTACGAGGAAGCGCGGCAATCGCGGCTCGCCACCGAGAAGTTCATGCTCGACGGCCGGCACATGGGCACGGGAGGGGGCAATCACGTGACGCTCGGCGGCGCGACGCCGGCCGACAGTCCGTTGCTGCGCCGACCGGATTTGCTGCAAAGCTTGATCACGTATTGGCAGAACCATCCGGCGCTGTCGTACCTTTTTGCCGGAATGTTCGTCGGCCCGACCTCGCAGGCGCCGCGCGTCGATGAAGCGCGTGACGATCGACTCTACGAGCTCGAAATCGCTTTTCAGCAACTTGCGCAAAAAGAGAAAGCGGGCGAGGCGCCGCCCTGGCTGACCGATCGGCTGCTGCGGCATCTGCTAACCGATTTGACCGGCAACACGCACCGCACGGAATTTTCGATCGACAAGCTGTATTCGCCCGACACCCCCACAGGGCGCCTCGGTCTGCTCGAGTTTCGCGCGTTCGAGATGCCGCCGCACGCGCGGATGAGCGCCGTTCAGATGCTGCTATTGCGCGCATTGGTCGCTCGTTTTTGGCGCGAGCCGTACCAGGGCGCGCTGGTGCGTTGGGGCACCGCGCTGCACGATCGCTGGCTGCTGCCGCACTTCGTTGTCGCCGACCTGCGCGACGTCGTTGCCGATCTTGCGCGTTACGGCTACGAATTCTCGCCGCAGTGGTTCGATCCGTTCGTCGAGTTCCGTTTTCCTCGCTTCGGCACGGTCGACTATGCGGGTGTGACGATCGAGCTGCGCCAAGCGATCGAGCCGTGGCACGTGCTGGGCGAAGAGATGGCCGGAGCGGGGACGTCGCGCTACGTCGATTCGTCGGTCGAACGATTGCAGGTGAAGGTGACGGGGATGACCGGCGGTCGCCATGCGGTCGCTTGCAACGGCCGTGCATTGCCGCTGACACCGACCGGCATTCCCGCCGAATTCGTCGCCGGCGTACGGTTTCGCGCGTGGAGTCCGCCGTCGGGACTGCATCCGACGATCGGCGTGCAGGCGCCGCTCACCTTCGACCTCATCGACACGTGGTCGCAGCGAGCATTGGGCGGATGTACGTACCACGTGTCACATCCCGGCGGTCGCAATTACGAAACGTTTCCGGTCAATGCGAACGAAGCCGAAGCGCGCCGGATCGCGCGGTTTTGGGCGCACGGGCATTCGCCGGGGCCGGTCACCGTCCATCCCGAACCGCCGAATCCATCGCTGCCGTCGACGCTCGATTTGCGCTGGATGCCGTGACCACGGTTCGTACGCGTTTCGCGCCCAGCCCCACGGGCTTTCTTCATCTCGGCAGCGCACGCACCGCGCTCTTCGCCTGGGCGTTCGCGCGCCGTCATCGCGGCACGTTCATTCTGCGAATCGAGGACACCGACCTCGAACGTTCGACCCAAGAAGCCGTGCAGGCGATTTTCGATGCGATGAGTTGGCTCGGCCTCGACTACGACGAGGGGCCGTTCTTCCAGA
>DASPYC010000380.1:0-3649 GCA_035636955.1 Casimicrobiaceae bacterium | reverse complement strand
TGATCATGTCGCTGCTGCTCGCGGTGGCGATGTTTCCGCTGATCTCGCTGATGGTTCCGCTGTTCAAGCTGATGCGCGAGGTCGGATTGCTCAACACGTATCTTGCGCTGATCCTGCCTTACGCCGTGCTGTCGTTGCCGGTTTGCACGCTGGTGATGGCGAGCTTCTTTCAGGACATTCCGCCGGACCTGGAAGCTGCGGCGATGGTCGACGGTTGCTCACGCGTTGGCGCGCTGTTTCACATCGTCATCCCGCTTGCGGCGCCGGGCGTTTTCACCGCGGCGATTCTCGCATTCGTCAACGCGTGGGACGAATTCCTCCTTGCATTGACGATGATGAATCGGGTGACGATGCGCACGCTGTCGGTGGGCATCACGCTCTATCAGGGCGAATTCGCGTTCCCGTGGCCATTGATATCGGCGGCATTGATCATCGCGATCGTTCCGATCTGCATTCTGATTGCCGTGTTTCAGGAGCGCGTGGTCGGCGGGCTGACGCAAGGCGGCGTCAAAGGTTGATACGGCCGTCGTGACTATAATTGTTCTTTTTCCCCATCCCACTCACTCATGCGCTTCGAAGGCTCGTCAACCTACGTCGCAACCGATGATCTGAAGCTCGCCGTCAACGCGGCGCTTGCCCTCGAACGCCCGCTGCTCATCAAGGGCGAGCCGGGCACCGGCAAGACGCTCCTCGCCGAGACGGTGGCGACCGCCCTCGATCGTCCGCTGTTTCAATGGCACATCAAATCGACGACTAAGGCCCAGCAAGGACTGTACGAATACGACGCGGTTTCGCGGCTTCGCGACTCGCAACTGGGCGACGGCCGCGTCGGCGACATCGCAAACTACATCAAGCGCGGCGTGCTGTGGGAAGCGTTCGAGAGCGAAATGCCTGGCGTCGTGCTGATCGACGAGATCGACAAGGCCGACATCGAGTTCCCGAATGATCTGCTGCGCGAGCTCGATCGAATGGAGTTCTACGTCTATGAAACGCATCGGACGATCGTCGCCCGTCATCGCCCGCTCGTCGTCATTACGTCGAACAACGAGAAGGAGCTCCCCGATGCGTTCTTACGACGCTGTTTTTTTCATTACATCCAATTTCCCGATCGCGAGACGATGACGCAGATCGTCGACGTGCATTTTCCCGGTTTGAAGAAGGTCCTGCTGCAGGAGGCGCTCGAGGTGTTCTTTAATCTACGCGACGTGCCGGGCCTCAAGAAGAAGCCATCCACGTCGGAGCTTCTCGATTGGCTGAAATTGTTGTTGGCGGAAGATATACCCGCGGAGGCGCTCAAGAGTGCCGACCGCAAGGCTTTCATTCCGCCCCTGCATGGGGCGCTGCTCAAGAACGAACAGGATGTTCACTTGTTCGAGCGCGTCGTGTTCATGGCGCGTGCGGGCAGATGAGCGCCGCCGGGCCGTCCCAAGGCGCGAATTACTCCCCCTTAGGGGGCGGAGGGCAGAGCGTAGCGGCCGCATTGGCCACTTCGGCCGCAAGCGTGGGGGGATCCATCCCGCGATTCATTGAACCGGTGACGCTCACCGGCACGCATGCGACAGTCGAGCCCCTCGCGCGCGAGCATGAGTCGGCAATCCGCGAAGCGGCCGCCGATGGTGAGCTGTGGAACCTTTGGTACACATCGGTCCCTGCGCCGGACAAGACCTCGATCTGGCTCGACATTGCGCTCGATATGCGCGAGCGATTGGGCGCGATGCCGTTCGTCGTCCGCGACAAGGTGCGCGGCGATATTGTCGGATCGACCCGCTACTTCAATGTCGACGCGGCGAATAGGCGACTCGAGATCGGCCATACGTGGTACGCAAGACGCGCGCAACGTACCGCGATCAACACCGAATGCAAATTGCTGCTGCTGACGCATGCGTTCGAGGCGCTTCAATGCATCGCAGTCGAATTCCGGACGCATTGGTTCAATCACCGGTCACGTGAAGCGATCTTGCGTCTCGGTGCCAAGCAGGACGGGGTGCTCCGCAATCATCAGGTCCTGCCCGACGGCAGCAAGCGGGACACGGTGGTCTTCAGCATCATCGACGGCGAATGGGCGGCGGTGAAAGCGCATTTACGCGGGCTGCTCGAACGGCCCGGTGGATCGCAACGATGAAGATTTCCGCGCAATTTTCGATGTGGGGCTCGGTGGTCTTCGCGCTGTTCTGCCTTGGCTATGCCTTTGCCGGATTTTCGTCGATGGACGGGATGGCGGACGATGCGGCGCGCGCCGACGCCCGCGGATTCGCGCTGTTCTGGCTGTTTCTCGGCGTCATCGGGATCGTCATGGCGGTCGTTTCGTGGTGGATGGTGAATGGCGATGACGGGAGTTCTGCAGAACGTTGATAGTGGCGAAGTCGCTGCGGGTGGCTCCGTACAAATCCGATGCTGGTCGAATTCTTCCTGCACCTCAAATCGTTCAAGCTGCCTGTCTCGACGCGCGAGTTCCTGACGTTGCTCGAAGCACTCGAGCATCGCGTCGTCTCGACGTCGCTCGATGATTTTTACGCGCTGTCGCGGCTTTGTCTCGTCAAGGACGAGCAGCATTTCGATCGCTTCGATCTCGCGTTCGGCAGCTACTTCAAGGGGGTCGATGGAATCTTCGATATCCGCGCCGAAATTCCCGAAGAATGGCTGCGCAAGGAATTTCTCCGGCATTTGTCCGATGAAGACAAGAAGTTGATCGAATCGCTTGGCGGCTTCGACAAGCTGCTCGAAACGTTCAAGCAGCGGCTCGAAGAGCAGCGCAGACGTCACGCCGGCGGCAAGAAATGGATCGGCACCGGCGGTACGAGCCCGTTCGGCGCGTACGGCTACAACCCCGAAGGCATCCGCGTCGGACAAGAGAGCGGCGGCGCACGCAGCGCCGTCAAAGTGTGGGACGCGCGCACTTTTCGCAATCTCGACGGCGACGTCGAGCTCAACACGCGCAACATCAAAATTGCGCTCCGTCGCCTGCGACGTTTTGCGCGCGAAGGGGTGCCGGAAGAGCTCGATCTCGACGGCACCATCGAAGGCACCGCCAAGAATGCCGGCTGGCTCGATCTGCGGTTGCAACCTGAACGACGCAATCGCATCAAGGTGTTGCTCTTACTCGACGTCGGCGGTTCGATGGACCCGTACGTCGAGCTGTGCGAAGAGTTGTTCTCGGCGGCGAAATCGGAATTTCGCCACCTCGAATATTTCTATTTCCACAATTGCGTCTACGACCACGTGTGGCGCGACAATCTGCGCAGGCGGAACGAACGCGTCGGCACGCTCGAGCTCATTCGCACCTATGGTCCGGATTGGCGCGTGATTTTCGTCGGCGATGCCGCGATGAGCCCGTACGAGCTGACACAGGCCGGTGGCAGCATCGAATACGCGAACGACGAGCCGGGGCTCGCGTGGCTCGCTCGGATCTTCGGACATTTTCGCAAGGTGATCTGGTGGAATCCCGAACCGGCGCGCGGCTGGGAGTACACGCGCTCGACGCAAATGATCATGCAGGGGCTCGGACCGCGGATGTTTCCGCTGACGCTCGACGGAATCGCGCGCGGTATCGAGGCTCTAAGACATTGAATCGCCCTGCGTGGCAAGCCGCTGCCGAGAGGTCGCTGGGCCTTTCGGAACCCGGACATTGGATGTCGATCGGCCACAGCGC
>DASPYC010000379.1:0-6001 GCA_035636955.1 Casimicrobiaceae bacterium | reverse complement strand
TTTTCTTCCTCCCGGTGCTCGCGGCGCTGATCATGAGCCTCACCGATTTCGACATCTATGCGCTCGCTGACATCCACGATCTGCGCTTCGTCGGTTTGCGGAATTATGGGCGCTTGCTGGAAACGCCACTGTTCTGGCAGGCGTTTCGCAATACGCTGTATTTCGTGATCGTCGGCGTGCCGTTGTCGATCGGAGCGTCGCTGGGCGCAGCGCTGCTCCTGAATTCCCGCCTCGCGCGTTTTCACGGATTCTTTCGTACCGCACTTTTCGCGCCGGTGGTGACGACGCTCGTCGCGGTCGCCGTGATCTGGCGTTATCTGTTCAATACGCGCTATGGTTTTTTGAACTACGCGTTGAATCAAGTCGGCATACAGGCGATCGATTGGCTGGGCGACCCGCATTGGGCGATGCCCGCGATCATCCTCTTTGCGATATGGAAGAGCTTCGGCTACAACATGGTCATCCTGCTCGCCGGACTGCAAGGCATTCCGCAGGAGCTCTATGAAGCGGCGCGCATCGACGGTGCTTCGGCTCCGCGTCAATTCCGCTACATCACGTTGCCGATGCTTACGCCGATTATTGCAATGGTCAGCATCTTGACAATCGCGGGCTATTTCCAGCTCTTCGCCGAGCCGTATGTAATGACACAGGGAGGACCGCTGCAGAGCACCGTCAGTGTGCTTTATTTCATGTACGAGGAAGGCTTCAAATGGTGGAACCTCGGTTCCGCCTCGGCGGTGGCGTTCATCTTGTTCCTGTTCATCTTCGCGGTGACCGCCGTTCAAGTGCGCGTCGCGCGCCGCGGATTTGCGTCATGACACCCGGCCTCGCGCGCGTGATCGTGAACGGGCTGCTGTTTGGCATTGCGGGCGTGACATTGTTTCCGCTGGCGTGGATGGTCGCGGTATCGTTGATGTCGCCCGGCGAAGCCAGCACCTACCCGCCGCCGTTTGTGCCCAGTCATCCCACCCTCGGCAATTATCGCGACCTCTTCGCGCGCGCCGGCATGGGCCGTTATCTCGTCAACAGCGTGTTCCTCGCCGTGAGCGTCACGCTGTTGTCACTGATCTTCAATGTCGCGGCGGGCTACGCGTTCGCCAAGCTGCGTTTTGCGGGTCGCGAGCGGATCTTCAAGTTATTGCTGGGCGCGCTGGTCATTCCGGGACAAGTGGCGATGGTGCCGCTTTTTCTATTGCTGAAACAGCTGGGCCTGGTCAACAGCTATGGCGGCATCATCGTGCCCGCGATGGCCGGGATCTTCGGCATATTCCTTGTGCGCCAATATGCGCTATCGATTCCGGATGACCTGCTTGAAGCCGCGCGCATCGACGGCGCCAGCGAATTTCGCATCTTCTGGTTGATTGTCGTGCCCGTATTGAAGCCGATCATCGTGACGCTCGCGGTGTTCACGCTTCTCGGGACCTGGAACGATTTCATGTGGCCGCTTATCGTGCTTACCGACAGCAGTCTCTACACGCTGCCGGTTGCGCTGGCGAGCCTGTCGCGAGAACACGTCGCCGACAACGAGTTGATGATGGCCGGATCGGTGCTGACGACGGTGCCGGTGTTGGTCATCTTCGTCGCGTTGCAGCGGTATTACGTGCAGGGATTGATGGCCGGAAGCGTCAAGGCATGACGATGCGCGGGTTGCGTATCTTTTCGCCGCACGACAACTATATTGCGCGCTTTGTGCTGCTCCTTGTTGCAATCGCGTGGAGCATTCCGCTTTGGGCGCAAGCACCTGTGTCGACCGCGGTGCGCTTGCTCGACGATTTCGCCGACATTGCGCCATGGCAACCGGGAGCGTCCGACGGTGTTCATGCGTCGATCCGCCCGGCGGACGGTGTCAACGGAGCGGCGCTGCGACTCGATTTCGATCTTGCGGGAACCGCGGGCTACGCGCTCGCCGCGCGCGCATTGCCGCTCGACTTGCCCGCGAATTACGAAATCTCGTTCTACCTGCGAGCCGATGCGCCGACCAACCATTTTCAGGTCAAGCTGGTCGACGCGAGCGGCGAAAACGTCTGGTGGTTCAACCGGCCCAACTTCGATTTTCCGCGCGAGTGGCAACGGGTGACGATCAAGAAGCGCCAGATCGACTTTGCCTGGGGCCCGACGAAAGATCGCGCGCTGACGCATCCCGCACGCCTCGAGTTTGTCGTGGCCGCGGGCCGCAGCGGCGGTGGAGGCTCGCTATACATCAGCCGTCTCGAACTGCGCGAACGCCCCATCCCACTCGCCGCATGGCCGATGCCTGCGGTCGATGCGTCGTCGCATCTCGCCGATGCGACGCCGGCGTTGGTCGTCGATGGACAGCTTGCGACCGCGTGGAAAAGCGATCCGGCGAAGGGCCCGGAACAATCGTTGACCGTCGATTTCGGTCAGCCACGCGAATTTGGCGGCTTCATTTTGCGCTGGGGACCGGACGCGTTCGCTTCGCGCTACGACGTGCAGTTTTCGGACGATGGCACGGAGTGGCGAACGGTACGCAGCGTCAGCGGCGCGCGCGGCGGTCCGGACGCTCTGCTGCTGCCCGATGCCGAGACGCGCTACGTGAGGCTCGCGCTGCACGAGGGTCCGCGACATGCCTATGCATTGGGCGAGCTCGAGATCCGCGGCCTCGAATTCGGTGCATCGCCCAACGCATTTTTCGAGGCGATCGCGCGCGAATCGCCCCGCGGGTATTTTCCGCGCGGCTTTTCGGGTCAGCAGGCGTACTGGACGATCGTCGGCATCGACGGCGGAAGCGACACGGGCCTGTTATCCGAGGACGGCGCGCTGGAGGTTGCCAAAGGCGGATTTTCAATCGAGCCATTCGTGCGCACCGATTCCGGCGTCGTGACGTGGGCCGATGTCGACGCGGCGCAATCGCTCCTCGACAATTATCTGCCGGTTCCAAGCGTCACGTGGCGCAAGGCGCAATGGACGCTTCGCGTGACGTCATTTGCGTCAGGCACACGCGCGCAATCGCGACTCTTTGCCCGCTACGAAGTTCGCAATCTCACCGACAAGCCGCTGCCGCTCGAGCTCGTCCTTGCGATACGGCCATCACAAGTCAACCCGCCGGCTCAATTCCTCAACGCGCCCGGGGGCGTCAGCCCGATTCGCGACATCGCATGGGATGGCAGCGCATTGACGATCAACGGCGATCGCAAGGTTTTTGCGCTGAATGCGCCGCGGCACATCGGCGCATTCGCGTTCGACAGCGGTCCGATCGCGAAACAGTTGTCCGAATCATCGTGGGCCGGCGCGACCGACGTGCACGACGCATTCGGCTATGCGTCCGCAGCGCTTGGATATCCGCTCGTGCTTGCGCCGCGCGGGTCGACCACCGTTGTGCTGGCCATGCCACTTTCCGGGTCGAGTTCGCCGCCGGCATTGACTGCGCGCACGCCGCGAGCCTGGATTGCGCGCGAACAGGATGCCGTCGCGGCGCGTTGGCGGGAAAAGTTGAACCGTGTCGCGGTGAATATCCCCGCTGCTGCACAACCGCTCGGCGACACGTTACGTACGGCACTCGCTCACCTGCTCATCACGCGTGACGGCCCGATCTTGCGTCCGGGCACGCGCGCATACGCCCGCTCGTGGATACGCGACGGCGCTATGATGGGCGAATCGTTGTTGCGACTCGATCATGCCGATGTTGCGGCCGACTACTTGCGCTGGTACGCGCCGCGTCAATTCGCGAGTGGCAAAGTGCCTTGTTGCGTCGACGAGCGCGGCGCCGATCCGGTGCCGGAGAACGACAGCGCCGGCGAATTCATTTTTCTTGCCCGCGAGATTTTTCGTTACACCGGCGATCGCGCGCTGCTGCGCGATATGTGGCCGCATGTGCACTCGGCTACGCGCTACCTGGATCAATTGCGTCAGTCGGAACGTACCGAAGTCAGGCGCACGCCGGCGAACGCGGCGTTCTACGGCCTGCTGCCCGCCTCGATCAGTCACGAGGGTTATTCGGAAAAACCAATGCACTCATACTGGGATGATTTCTGGGCGTTGAAGGGCTACGAAGGCGCCGTTGAAATCGCCACGACGCTCGGTGAATCGCCGGAAGCCAACGCCTGGCAGCGCGACCGCGATGAATTTCGCCACGATCTCGCGGCATCGTTGCTGGCCTCGACCGCGGCGCATCACATCGATTATTTGCCGGGCGCAGCAGAACTCGGCGACTTCGATCCGACGTCGTCCGCGATCGCGTTTACGCCGGGCGGCGATCTTCAAGCGGTTCCGCCGCAGCTCATTCGACCGACGTTCGAGCGCTATTGGCGCGAATTCGTCGAGCGACGTGACGGACACAAGGCGTGGGACGACTACACGCCCTACGAGCTGCGCACGATTGGAACGTTTGTGCGGCTCGGGTGGCGCGAGCGGGCGCACGAATTGCTGGCTTTCTTCATGGCGGATCGGCGACCGGCAGCGTGGAATCAATGGGCCGAAGTCGTCGGTCGCGATCCGCGCAAGATCCGTTTTGTCGGTGACATGCCGCACGGCTGGATCGCTTCCGATTTCATTCGCGCCGCCCTTGATCTGTTCGCGTACGAGCGGGACAGCGACGATACGCTGGTTCTGGCTGCCGGCGTGCCGCCGGCGTGGCTCGACAGCCCCGGAATCGCGCTTAAGCGTTTGCGTACGCCGTACGGACCTTTGAGCTATTCGCTGCGGAAGGAAAATGGGCGCGTGGTCTTTCATGTCGACGGCGGAATGCGATTGCCACCCGGAGGCATCGTTCTCGTGTGGCCCGAAACCGATCCGCCCGGCGTAACTCGCGTCAATGGCAAACCGGCGGCATGGCGCGGCGGTGAATTGCCGATTACGGAACTCCCGGCCGACGTGGTAATCAACTTGCGAAGTCCAACGACTCGCATCGTGAACAACAAATGAACCGGCATATCGAATTTCCCGCAGATTTTCTCTGGGGAAGTGCAACCTCGGCCTATCAGATCGAAGGCTCGCCATTGGCCGAAGGCGCCGGTCCGAGCATCTGGCACCGCTTTTGTCACTCGCCCAATCTTGTGCGCGATGGCGATACGGGCGACATCGCGTGCGACCACTATCGGCGCTACCGCGAAGACGTTGCGCTGATGCGCAGCCTCGGCATGAACGCGTATCGGTTCAGTATCTCTTGGGGCAGGATTTTGCCGACGGGACGCGGAACGGTGAATCGCGCGGGACTCGACTTCTATGAACGTCTCGTCGATGCGCTGCTGCAAAACGGCATCGAACCGATGGCGACGCTCTACCACTGGGATCTCCCCGCTGCGCTCGACGATCGCGGCGGCTGGCTCAATCCGGACATCGCGAGCTGGTTCGCCGACTACGCTGCGATCTTGTTCCGCAAGCTCGACGATCGCGTCAAGCTCTGGGCGACGCTCAATGAACCGTGGGTCGTGACCGACGGCGGCTATTTGCACGGCATGTTGGCGCCCGGACATCGCAATCGCTTCGAAGCGCCGATCGCCACGCACCAGTTACTGCGCGCGCATGGCGCCGCGGTCACCGCGTATCGCGCGGAAGGCAAACATCGGATCGGCATCGTCGTGAACCTCGAGCCGAAATATCCGGCGTCCGATGATGCCGCCGATCGCGCCGCAACGCTGCGCGCCGATGCGTATATGAATCGTCAATATCTCGATCCGGTGCTGCTTGGACGTTATCCGGAAGAATTGAGCGAGATTTTCGGCGAGGCGTGGCCCGAATGGCGGGTCGAAGATTTCAAGTCGATTCACCAACCGATCGATTTTGTCGGCGTCAATTACTACACGCGCAATGTCACGCGCTCTGATGCGAACGCTTGGCCGCTACGCGCCGCGCCGGTGCGCCAGAAGCAGGCGACGTATACGGAGACTGGATGGGAAGTGTTTGCGCAAGGCTTGACCGACATTCTGGTCTGGGTCAAAGAACGCTTCGGCAATCCGCGCATTTACGTCACCGAAAATGGCGCGGCCTTCTACGATCCTCCCACAACTTCGAACGATCGCATCGCCGATCCATTACGCGTCGA
>DASPYC010000378.1:0-1558 GCA_035636955.1 Casimicrobiaceae bacterium | reverse complement strand
GTCGGGCGCGGATCCGTGGAAAGCGTATGCGTGCTGCTGTTCGAGGAGCCGCTCACCGACACGGCGAAACAGCGACTCAAGGTCATCTATGAAAATACCGATGGCTTCGAGATCGCTCGGCAGGATCTGCAGATTCGCGGTCCCGGCGAATTCTTGGGCGCGCGGCAATCTGGTGTGCCGCTGTTGCGCTTCGCCGATCTCGAGCGCGACGTTGCGTTGATCGAACAGGCCCGCGACATGGCCGACGAATTGTTGGCGAAGGCGCCGAGCGCCGCGCATGCGCATCTGGCGCGGTGGCTCGGCGGACGCGAGGAGTACATCAAAGCCTAGTCGTCATTCGTCGACATGCCGTCGACCGAATATGTGCAGCGATGTGGCTTTGACAAGCGCAATCGGTAAAGCTGACCTGCATCATGGTGTCCGCTGCGGCACGCTCAATGCGCAACCCGCTGCAATGCCGGGTTGTCGAACATGCATGGAATTTGCTCGTCCAACATGTCGGCCGGGCAGCATACAGCAAGCCCATTTTTGCGCGACGCAACGGCCTGCAACAGGCGTGCCTCGCTTTTAAGGAGAGTCTTATGTCTTCAAGGAAATTGATTCATACCGCGTCGATCGCCGCGCTGGCGTTCGGCCTTTCGCAAGTGGCGCTGGCGCAGAGCACGCCTTCGACCACGCCGTCGACATCACCGTCGACAAAATCGACAACTCAGTCAACCGACACCACCGCGCCAGCAAATCTCTCGCGGGGTGACCGCAAGTTCGTCGAAGAAGCAGCGCAGGGCGGGATGGCCGAAGTCGAGCTCGGCAAGCTCGCGCAGCAACACGCTGCCTCGGATAAGGTGAAGCAATTCGGCGGCAAGATGGCCACCGACCATCAAAAGGCCAATGAACAGCTGAAGAAGATCGCGGCGTCGAAGGGCATCAACCTGCCGACGGACATGTCGAGCAGCGAGCGTCGCGAGTACGACAAGCTGTCGAAAAAGACGGGCGCCGATTTCGACCGCGAATACATGAAGGAAATGGTGTCCGACCACAAGAAGGACGTGAAGGACTTCGAGTCGGCGGCCAAGAAGGCGGACGATGCCGACATCAAGAGCTTCGCGTCGTCCACGCTGCCGACATTGCAGCAGCATCTGGACATGGCGCAATCGACTGAGGCCGCGACCAAGAACGAAGGCAGCACAAAAACCAGTTCCGCGCGCTAAGCCCTAGTCGGCGGCGGCATCAGGGTCTTTCGTCCCGATCCGCCGCCGAATTTGATCGATATCAAGTCGGCTGCGCGAAAGGGGGCCGGCGCGCCCTCCTTGGGCGGTGCGATCGGGTAAAATTTGCCCTACAAGGCACCTTCCCGATCCATGTCGCTCCATACGCTCGGTTTGAATCACACAACGGCACCGCTTGCGGTGCGCGAGCGGGTTGTGTTCGCGCCCGACGCGCTGACCGACGCGCTCCGAGACCTTACCCGCGCGCGGAAAGTGAAAGAGGCTGCGATCCTGTCGACGTGCAATCGCACGGAAGTCTACTTTCACGGTGATGATCCGCAGTGGGTGACGCG
>DASPYC010000377.1:0-3257 GCA_035636955.1 Casimicrobiaceae bacterium | reverse complement strand
CGTCCGGACGGCTGTTCGTGGGACGGAGGGCCTTGCCGACGTACGGGCTTGAAAATCGCCGAGCCGCTGGCCTATCGTTCGTATATGGACATCAGGTTTGCGATTGCTTTGCTCGCCGCCGTGCTGGCGGCTTGCGCATCGGCGCCGGAACCGCCGCCGCTTGCTACAACATCGCGTGCCGAGGCGGCCGGCGCAGCCGTGGCGCGGCGGCCGCTGGAAACGCCGGCGATTCCACCGGTCGCGATTGCGCCCCCGAGCTATCCGATAGCCTCGCCACCTTCGCCGAAGATCGTCGTTCCACCGAACACTCAGTATGTCTGTGTGATCGATACCAAGAACAAGCAGCAGCAGACTGCGATCGAGTTCGCGCCGAAGGTCGCAGCGCTGTGTCGCAAGCACCCCGAAATGGGCCCGTGCCAATACGAACGGAACAACTGCCGCGCGAGTGGCGGCCGCGTCTTCGCTGCCGATGGCGTGGAAATCACCATGGCAACGGAAGCGGAGTACGACAAGAAGGTGATGCGCGTGCGATTTCGCGCGAACTAGATCGCTACGCAGTAATTAAGCAAGCTGTTGGGACGTATCGCCTCACTCGCGCTTCTCGTTATGACGTTTTACCGTTTTCAACATCTCGACCGGCGCAAAGTCGTCGGTCAGAATCTTTGCATCGCTCGCGATCGTAACGTCCTTGCGCGCCTTGACGAGATCGCGCAAGTCGTACTTCATCTTGAGTCGCTCCTGCGCGGCGGCCGCCTTCCGGGAGAGATCCTGCGGCGATAGCCGCCCACCGCTGTAGCCGATCAGGACGATGTTGCCGCCCGACTCGATCGCATCGACCTGATCGAAGACGCTCTTCATCGTCGTATACGCACTGTCGAAGAACATCGTCGACGGCTCCACGTTCTGCGCGACGACGCCGCCTTCATTCAAGCGCGACTTCACGAGACGGTAGAACTCCTGCGTCGTCAGATGGAACGGCACGAACGGACCACGGTACGCGTCGAGGAGGATAACGTCGAACTTGTCCTTCGTTTGATTCAGGAACACGCGTCCGTCGCGATTGTGAATATGCAGGCGATCGGTCGAATCGACGCCAAAGTATTTCTTTGCGAGGGAAATCACGGCGGGATCCAGCTCGGCCACATCGGCGACGACGCCAGGCAAACCGGCGACGAGATAGCTAATCGTTCGGCCGCCGCCCAATCCCACGAGCGCAATGCGCTTGAGCGGACCCTGCTGGTAGGCGAGCGATGCCGTCATATAACGCGTGTAGGTGACAACGAGATCGTCGCGACGCTGAAGGTCGATGACCGATTCCGTGTAGCGATTCTGTCGGTAACCGAAGTCGAGCGATATCAGCGAGCCTTGCTTCTCGACGAAGATCGTGTTGTATTCGGAGTCGACCTTTTCGATCTGTCCGTCGCGCAGCATCATCACCGACGGTGCCTGGGCACGCACGTCGGGACCGGCGCCCGCTGCGAGCGTCACACACAGCGCGATCGACGCGACGATCGCACGCTTTTTGTTTCGCGCTTGGCCATAGTTCGATAGGCCGATCAACAACAAGATGACGCCCATGATCACCGACGCGCTGGCGAGAAGTCCGTAAATCATGCGAACGCCGAGGCTTGGAATGAAAAAGAAGCTCGTGCCGAGCGTGCCGACGATGCTGCCCGCCGTTGCGAGGCCGGACAGGCGACCGGAAATCGTTCCGGAATGATCCTTGCGATCGAGCAGCAAGCGGACGCAATATGGCGAGATCGCTGCATACAACGCCGCAGGCAAACAGGCGAGCGCGAGCGACGCAATGAGCGCCGCATAGCGCATGTCATCGATCGAGTCGAGAATCCTGTTGATGGCATCTTCGCCGTAGAGCGGCACGACAACCACCAACGCGGCCGCTGACAAGAAAAGCGCTGCGACGATCGGAATGTCGGGCCAGCGATCGGCCGCTTTGCCGCCGAGCATGTAGCCCAGCGTCATGCCGGTCAGAAAAACCGAAATCAGCGCTCCCCACGTGTAGATGGTCCCGCCGAAGTAAGGAATGAAAGTCCGGCCAATCAGCATTTCCAGCGCCATCGTCACGAAGCCGGAAAGGAACGCCGAGAAGTGCAGCAGAAACGCGAGCCGGGTCGCGTGATCGTTGTTCGCACCGAACCACAGCATGGTCATTCCTTGCCCGATGTCACCTTGAACGCCTGCACGACACCGTCCAATTCCGGTGACGAATTGTCGCGCGTCATCGTCACGAAGATCGTCCGTTGATCGCGCGCTATGGCGAGGTTGGTGACGAAGCGATATTTAAGAGGGATCTGCGTCAAGAAGCGACCGCTGCTCGATAACAGCAAAATCCGTCCATTGCCGTAATCTGCGACCGCGATGTCGCCGTCGGCGAATGCGGCGATGCCGTCGGGACCGCTCTGCTCGTACGCGTCGGGCACCGCAGGCGCATTTTTGAAATCGAAGAAGATCGTCGACGGCCCGAGCTTTCCCCTGTCGAGCAATGGGAACGCGAGCATGCGGCGGTTCAGGTGTTCCGACACGAGCACGCGCTTCTGCCGTTCCTGCACGAGCACGCCGTTGCTGTAACGAATCCCGCTTGCGATGTCGCTCGCCATGCCGGTCGCAACGTCAATGAACACGACTCTGCCCTCTGCCGGCGCCTGCAGCGAAAACAAGCCGGACGAGCTCAGATAGAGGTTGCCGGCCGAATCGATCGACGCGTCGTTGGGCCAACTGATTCTTCTGCCAGACGTTGTCTGCGGAAACGTTTGCACCGTTTGGAACGTCGGACTCAGCTTGGCCACATAGCCCGCGAGGTGGCACAGCACCCAGTAGCCGCCGCTCGGAATGCGTTTGACCGACGTCGGACCGCAGCCATCGGCTTGCCATACTGTCTTGCGCTCGCCGCTGTTGGCAATGAGGACGATGCGATGCCGCGGCATTTCGGCCACGAGCAGACCCTCGTCGATCAACTGAGGTCCTTCGGGATAGTACGCATTGGGATTCACGACCACGTCCGGCGTGAATTCTTTGTGCGGCGTATCGGCGCGTGCGTCAGCGGCGCACGACACGGCGACAGCGATCAACGCGCATATGACTGATGAACGCATACGGCCTCGGCGAAATTCCTGATTGGGCCAAGTTTACACAACAACGTTCACTGGCTTCGGCGGGGAGGCGCGTCACAAAAACTGTTTATCGAACGCAGCGGTCACGGCGCGGCTCTGCCCGCTGCGTTCGAGGCGTCGGTGCTG
>DASPYC010000376.1:0-10401 GCA_035636955.1 Casimicrobiaceae bacterium | reverse complement strand
CGGCGGCGGCTACTATCATTACTCATACTCGGTCGTGCGCGGATGCGATCGGATCGTGCCGGTCGACATTTACGTGCCGGGTTGCCCGCCGACGGCGGAGGCGCTGCTCTACGGCATCGTGCAGCTCCAGAACAAGATCTGGCGCACCAACACGATCGCGCGCTGATGGCAGGCACTGCGGACACGCTCGGCGCGGCACTTTCGAGCGCGCTTGGCGACAAGATCAAGAGCTTGACGATCGCGTTCCGCGAAGTGACGATCGTCGTCGCCGCCGACCAGATGATCGAAACGTTCACCGCGCTTCGCGATCGTCCCGAGCTTGCCTTCGATATGCTGATCGACGTTTGCGGCGTCGACTATCGCGACTTTGGCGGCGCAATCTGGGAAGGCCCGCGCTTCGCCGCCGTCTACCATCTTCTGTCGCTGCCAAACAATCGCCGCGTTCGCGCGCGCGTGTTTGCGGCGGACAACGAATTTCCGGTACTGCCGAGCATGGTCGCGTTATGGCCGTCGGCAAACTGGTTCGAGCGCGAAGCGTTCGACCTATTTGGCATCGTGTTCAGCGGGCACCCCGACCTGCGCCGCCTGCTGACCGATTATGGATTCGTCGGCCATCCGTTTCGCAAAGACTTTCCGCTATCGGGCAATGTCGAGATGCGCTACGACCCCGAGCAGGGTCGCGTGATCTATCAGCCGGTGACGATCGAACCGCGCGAGATCACGCCGCGCATCATCCGCGAGTCGCACTACGGCGAGCGCGAGTAGGCGCAATGGCTGAGATACGTAACTACACAATGAACTTTGGGCCGCAGCATCCCGCGGCGCACGGCGTATTGCGGCTCGTGCTCGAGCTCGACGGCGAGGTCATCGTGCGCGCCGATCCGCATATCGGACTCTTGCACCGCGCGACGGAAAAGTTGGCCGAGAGCAAAACGTGGATCCAGGCGCTTCCGTACATGGATCGGCTCGACTATGTGTCGATCATGCCGAACGAGCACGCCTACTGCCTGGCGGTCGAGCGGCTTCTCGGGATCGACGTGCCGATCCGCGCGCAATACATCCGCGTGATGTTTGATGAGCTTTCGCGGATCCTCAACCACTTGCTGTGGCTCGGCGCACATGCGCTGGATGTCGGCGCCATGACGCCGTTCCTCTACTGCTTCCGCGAGCGCGAAGACCTGATGGACGTTTACGAGGCCGTATCGGGTGCGCGGCTGCACGCGGCGTATTACCGTCCCGGCGGCGTCTATCGCGACCTGCCGGAGAAGATGCCGCAATACACGGTGACGCACGGGCGCAGCGCCAAGAGAATCGAGGAGATGAACCAGAACCGGCAAGGGTCGGTGCTGGACTTCATCGAAGATTTCACGCGTCGCTTCCCGGGATACGTCGACGACTATGAAACGCTTCTCACCGACAATCGGATTTGGAAGCAACGCACGGTGGGCATCGGAACGGTTTCAGGGGAGCGCGCCATTGCGCTCGGTTTTACCGGCGCGATGCTGCGCGGTTCCGGCGTCCCCTGGGACCTGCGCAAGAAACAGCCGTATGCGGTTTACGATCGGATGGACTTCGACATTCCCGTGG
Organism: Casimicrobiaceae bacterium; assembly: GCA_035636955.1. Lineage (GTDB taxonomy): Bacteria > Pseudomonadota > Gammaproteobacteria > Burkholderiales > Casimicrobiaceae > VBCG01. The sequence goes on along the minus strand of DASPYC010000376.1, from coordinate 8,814 downwards.
GTTTGAACGGCGACTGCTACGATCGCTATCTGGTGCGCATCGAGGAAATGCGCCAATCGAATCAGATCATCAAACAGTGCATCGAATGGCTGCGCGCCAGTCCAGGACCCGTCATCACGGCGAACCACAAGGTCGCACCGCCGACGCGCGAAGAGATGAAGGAGAACATGGAAGAGCTCATTCATCACTTCAAGCTGTTCAGCGAAGGAATCCACGTCCCCGCGGGGGAGGTGTACGCCGCCGTCGAGGCGCCGAAGGGCGAATTCGGCGTTTATGCCATTTCGGACGGTGCGAACAAACCTTATCGCCTCAAGTTCCGCCCCCCCGATTTTGCGCACCTGGCGGCACTCGACGAGATGTCGCGCGGTCATATGATCGCCGACGTGGTTGCGATCATCGCAACGCAGGACATCGTGTTTGGGTCGATTGACCGATGAGCGCGGCGAGCGAGGCAAAGTGGGGCAAGGAGGCCGATCGATGAATACCGCCATCAAGCCGGACGAGGGCGGCATCACGCTGTCCGCCGAAGCGCGAGCAAAGATCGACCGCGAGATCGCCAAATATCCGCCGGGACAGAAGCGCTCGGCGGTGATGGCGGCGCTGGCCGTCGCTCAGGACGTGTTCGGCTGGTTGTCGACCGAAACGATGGACGCTGTCGCGAAATACCTCGACATGCCACCCGTCGCCGTCTACGAAGTGGCGTCATTTTACGCAATGTTCAACATCGAGCCGACCGGCCGCTACAAGTTGACGATCTGCACCAACTTGCCCTGCGCGCTGCAGGGCGCGACGGCCGCCGCGGCGCATCTCAAGCGCAAGGTCGGCATCGATTTCAATGAAACAACTGCCGACGGCTTCTTCACGCTGAAGGAGGGCGAATGCTTCGGCGCGTGCGGCGACGCGCCGGTGGTTCTTGTGAACAACAAACGGATGGAGTGGTCGATGCACGCCGACAAGCTCGACGCACTGCTCGAAGAACTGACCGCGACCGCTCGCACAAGCAAATGAACGCGCGTTCCGAATTTCTCGACTACGGTCCTGACGCCATTTTGATGACCGGATTGACGGGCCGCAATTGGCGGTTCGCTGATTACGTGCAACGCGGTGGATACGAGGCGCTCAAGAAAATATTGAGCGAAAAAATTCCGCCCGAGCAGGTCGTCGCCGAAGTGAAGAAATCCGCGTTGCGGGGTCGCGGCGGCGCGGGATTTCCGACCGGCCTTAAATGGAGCTTCATGCCGAAGCAGTATCAAGGCGAAAAATACTTGGTCTGCAACTCGGATGAAGGCGAGCCTGGAACGTTCAAGGATCGCGATCTCATGCGCTACAACCCGCACGCGGTATTCGAGGGCATGGCGATCGCCGCGTACGCGATGGGATGCGCGCGAGGCTACAACTACGTCCACGGCGAGATCTGGGCGATCTACGAGCGCTGCGAGGAGGCCCTCGCCGAGGCTTACGACGCCGGTTTTTTCGGCGACAACATTTTGGGCAGCGGTTTCTCGTTTTTTCTTTATAACCATCACGGTTACGGCGCGTACATCTGCGGTGAAGAGACCGCGATGCTGGAATCGCTCGAGGGCAAAAAAGGATTTCCGCGTTTCAAGCCGCCGTTTCCTGCGAATTATGGTTTGTACGGCAAGCCGACGACGATCAACAACACCGAGACATTCGCAGCCGTACCGTGGATCATCCGCAATGGCGGCGAAGCGTTTCTGAACCTCGGCTTGCCCAACAACGGCGGCACGAAGATCTTTTCCGTTTGCGGCGATGTTGAGCGTCCGGGCAATTACGAAGTCCGGCTCGGCACGCCGTTCGAGCAACTCCTCTCTATGGCTGGTGGCGTGCGCGGCGGCAGGAAATTAAAGGCTGTCATCCCTGGAGGCTCGTCGGCGCCGGTGTTGCCGGCCGATGTGATGCTCGCGTTGTCGATGGATTACGACTCGATCGCCAAGGCGGGTTCGATGCTCGGCTCCGGTGCGGTCATCGTGATGGATGAGACGCGTTGCATGGTGAAGAGTCTAATGCGCCTGTCGTATTTCTACTTCGAGGAATCGTGCGGCCAGTGCACGCCATGCCGCGAAGGCACCGGCTGGCTGTGGCGAATGGTGAACCGGATCGAGCATGGCGAAGGTCGCCGGGAAGATCTCGACGTGCTGACCTCCGTCGCGGATAACATTCAGGGTCGAACGATTTGTGCGCTCGGCGATGCTGCCGCGCTGCCGGTGAAGAGCTTCATCAAACATTTCCGACCTGAGTTCCAGCATCACATCGAGCACCGGTCTTGCGTCGTCTCTCCGTACGAATAGGCACCTATTCCGCATGTTGAATCTTGAAATCGACGGCAAAGCGGTGCAGGTACGAAACGGCGGCACCGTGATGGATGCCGCGAACAAGCTCGGCGTCTACATCCCCTATTTCTGCTATCACAAGAAATTGTCGATCGCGGCGAACTGCCGGATGTGCCTCGTGCATGTTGAAAAGGCGCCGAAGCCGCTGCCGGCGTGCGCAACGCCGGCAACCGAAGGGATGAAGGTCTGGACGCATTCGGATCAGGCGATCCAGGCACAGAAAAGCGTGATGGAATTTCTGCTCATCAACCATCCGCTCGATTGTCCGATCTGCGATCAGGGCGGCGAATGTCAGTTGCAGGATCTTGCCGTCGGCTACGGTGGATCGTCGTCGCGCTATCGCGAGGCCAAGCGCGTCGTATTTCGAAAGTATCTGGGTCCGCTGGTCGCCGCCGAAGAAATGACGCGCTGCATTCAGTGCACGCGTTGCGTCCGTTTCGGCCAGGAAATCGCCGGCATCATGGAGCTTGGCATGGTTGGGCGGGGCGAGCACGCCGAGATCGTCTCCTTTATCGGGAAGACCATCGATTCCGAATTGTCGGGGAACTCGATCGATCTTTGTCCCGTCGGCGCGCTCACCTCGAAACCATTCCGTTTCACCGCGCGCCCGTGGGAACTGACGCGCCGGAAGAGCGTGTCGCCCCACGATGGGCTCGGCAGCAACCTGATCGTGCAAGTCAAAGTCGATCGGGTGATGCGCGTGCTGCCGCTCGAGAACGAGGCGATCAACGAATGCTGGCTCTCCGATAAGGACCGCTTCTCGTACGAAGCGCTCAATTCGGAAGAGCGACTCACCGCCCCGATGATCAAGCGGGGTGGTGAATGGAAGACCGTCGATTGGCAGACGGCGCTCGAATATGTGTCCAACGGCGTCTCGGATGTTGTCACAAAACACGGCCCCAATGCCGTCGGCGCTCTTGTATCGCCGCATTCGACGCTCGAGGAGCTCGCGCTGGCCGCTCGCTTCATGCGCGCGCTCGGCAGCGACAACATCGATTTCCGATTGCGCCAAACCGATTTTCGCGATGCAGGCCGACGCGCCGGAATCCCATGGCTTGGGATGCCCATTGCAGAGCTGAATTCGCTCGATCGCGCGCTCATCGTCGGCAGCTTTTTGCGCAAGGATCATCCGTTGCTCGCGCAACGGCTGCGGCAAGCGGCGAAGAAGGGCGCTGAAATATCATCGTTGCATTCGGTCGACGACGATTGGCTGATGCGCATCGCGCACAGGGCGATCGTGCCGCCGTCGATCTTCGCGGCAACGCTCGCTGAGATCGTGGTTGCGGTGTCACAACGTACGGGCAAGTCCGCAGTCGCTCCGCTGTCGAACATCGTTCCGACCGCCGCTGCCGAAGCCATCGCAACGAGTCTCTTGTCGGGATCAAAGCGAGCGGTGCTCTTAGGGGACGTCGCGGTCCAACATCCGGACGCCGCGCAAATCGCCGCGCTCGCTCAAGCGCTGTGTGAAATGACCGGCGCCACATGCGGGGTGCTGACGGAGGCAGCCAACACCGTCGGCGGCTATGTCGCCAACGCTATGCCGCAAAACGGCGGCCTCGATGCGCAGGCAATGCTCGCCGATCCGCGTCGCGCGTACTTCCTGCTGCACGCGGAACCCGAATTCGATTGCGCAAATCCCGTCGCTGCCCGCGCCGCGCTGGAGAAAGCGGAGCTCGTGGTCGTGATGAGCCCGTTCAAGCACGGAACCGCCTACGCCGACGTGCTCCTTCCCGTCGCGCCATTTACCGAAACGCCCGGTACCTTCATCAATTGCGAAGGGCGTGTGCAGAGCTTCCACGCGGTCGTCTATCCACGCGGCGAGACGCGGCCCGCGTGGAAAGTGTTGCGGGTGCTCGGGACCCTGATGAGCTTTCCGGGATTCGACATCGATACGTCCGAGGCCGTGCGCGACAGTGCATTGAGCGACACCCGTCCGCTCGACCAGCGGCTTTCCAATAGGGTGAATGTCGAAATCGCGCCGCCTGCTGCGACGCCTGCGCCGCTCGAGCGAGTCGCCGATATCCCGATCTATTTCGCCGATCCGCTGGTGCGTCGTGCGATGTCGCTTCAGCAGACCGCCGACGCGCGCCCGCCGAAAGCGCGAATGCATCGTTCGCTGCTGGACAAGCTCGGCGTTGCCGAGGGCGAGCAGGTCAAGCTCAAGCAAGGGCGTGGCGAAGCCGTGCTCGCTGCGTCGGTCGATGCAGCGGTTCCTCCGGGCGTCATTCGCGTCGCCGCTGCCCATGCATCGACGTGCGGCCTCGAGGGTCTGTCGGGACCGGTGACGGTGGAGCGCGCATGAAATATTCCGCGCAAAGTTTCGGTCGCTGCGCTCCCACGATACTTTGCGCGGGGAGTGGGCTTTCGCCGCCGCCTTGGGACGGCCCCGCGGCAGCGGCGTGGAAACTGCTCGAAAGAACGAGGGCGATGAGTAGCGTCGTGCCCACTGGGTGGAGCTCGATCGATGATTGAGCAGCACGTGCTCAGTGCATTCGCGACGATATGGGGCCCGTGGTGGGATCCCGTGTGGTCGTTCGTCCGCCCCGTGTGGCCGGGGATCTGGACGCTCACCAAGATCATTGCGATCGCGATACCGCTCATCCTCTCCGTCGCTTACTTGACGCTCGCCGAGCGCAAGGTCATCGGTTGGATGCAGGTGCGTATCGGTCCCAATCGCGTCGGTCCGCTCGGACTGCTGCAGCCGTTCGCCGACGTGCTCAAGATGCTGTTCAAGGAAATCGTCGTTCCGACCGGCGCCAATCGCTGGCTGTTTTTCATCGCGCCGATGTTGTCGCTTGCGCCGGCGCTCGCCGCGTGGGCGGTGATTCCGTTCTCCGAGTCGTTGGTGCTGTCCGACATCAACGCGGGTCTCTTGTACATACTCGCGATGACGTCGATGGGCGTCTACGGCATTATTCTCGCGGGCTGGGCGTCCAACTCGAAATATGCGTTTCTCGGATGCCTCCGCTCCGCTGCGCAGATTGTGTCGTACGAAATCGCAATGGGCTTCGCGCTCGTCGGCGTGCTGATGGTCGCGAACAGCCTGAACCTCGGCGACATCGTGCGGGGCCAGGAAGGCGGCGCGGCGCAGTGGTACCTGTGGCCGCTGCTTCCGCTGTTCGTCGTTTACATCGTATCGGGAATCGCAGAGACGAATCGCCATCCATTCGATGTCGCCGAAGGCGAATCGGAAATCGTCGCGGGTTTCCATGTCGAATATTCGGGAATCATGTTCGCGCTGTTTTTCCTGGCCGAATACATGAACATGATTCTCGTGTCGGCGCTGGCTTCGGTCATGTTCCTCGGCGGATGGCTCTCGCCGCTGCCAATCCTGAACGACGTCGAAGTATTCGGCGTCCATCCGTTCGGCGACAGCATCCTGTGGCTGGGGCTGAAGATCTCGGCGGTGCTCTTCATGTTCTTGTGGGTCCGCGCGACATTTCCCCGCTACCGCTATGATCAAATCATGCGGCTCGGGTGGAAGGTATTCATTCCGGTGACGCTGGTATGGATCGTGTTCTTGGGTGTCATGATGCAAACGCGCTGGGCTTATTTGTTCCATTGACTGCCATGCTTCAGCGCATTCGCGACCTCTTCGGCACGTGGCTCTTGATCGAGCTGCTGCAGGGATTGCGGCTCACCGGCCGCCACATGTTCCAGCGCAAGGTGACGGTGCAATTCCCCGAGGAAAAAACGCCGCAGGGTCCACGCTTCCGCGGACTGCACGCGTTGCGCCGCTATCCGAACGGCGAAGAGCGGTGTATCGCTTGCAAGCTTTGCGAAGCGATCTGCCCCGCACTGGCAATCACAATCGAATCGGAGCAGCGTGCCGACGGCACGCGCCGAACGACGCGATACGACATCGATCTCACCAAATGTATCTTCTGCGGCATGTGCGAGGAGAGCTGTCCCGTCGATTCGATCGTCGAGACGCGCATCCTCGAATACCATGGCGAACGCCGCGGCGACCTCTACTATACGAAGGACATGCTGCTTGCGATCGGCGACCGGTACGAGGCGGAAATTGCCGCCGATCGCGCGGAAGACGCGAAGTATCGGTAACAACCATGACGTTCTTCACCTTCACGTTTTACGTGTTCGCTGCGATCCTGGTGTTCGCCGGCTTGAGAGTGATCACAACGCGCAACCCCGTTCATGCGGCGCTGTGGCTGGTCTTGAGCTTTTTCACCGCCGCGGCGATCTGGATCCTGCTGCAGGCCGAGTTCCTCGCGATCACCCTCGTTCTTGTTTATGTCGGTGCCGTCATGGTGCTGTTCTTGTTTGTAGTGATGATGCTCGACGTGAATTTCGACAGCTTGCGGCGGCAATTTCGGAGCTACCTTCCGCAAGGTGTGATCGTCGGTGCGCTGGTGCTGCTGGAGATGGCGCTCGCGGTCGTCTCGAGCGCGATCGGCACAACTCAGGTTGCGCCGCAATTGCCGACCGGAAGCAACACCAAAGCTCTGGGCTTGCTTCTCTATGTCGACTATGTCTATCCATTCGAGATCGCGGCGGTCGTGCTGTTGGTCGCGATCGTCGCCGCGATTGCGTTGACGCACCGCAAGCGCAAGGCGACGAGATATCAGGACCCGGCCGTACAGGCGAGAGTGCGCCGCGAGGATCGCGTGCGGATCGTGCGGATGCCGTCGGAAAAAAGCGAGACGTAGTACACCAGGGAGCCGGCGCGAGCGCGCCGCCCGAAGAAGAAGGAGAATGGGATGTCGATCTTTACTGCGCCGACGCTTGCCCACTATTTGGTGCTGGGCGCGATCCTGTTCGCCATCTCGATCGCCGGCATCTTCATCAACCGGCGCAACGTCATCATCATGCTGATGGCGATCGAGCTGATGCTGCTCGCGGTCAATCTGAACTTCATCGCGTTCTCGCGCTATTTGGGCGATATGTCGGGGCAGGTATTCGTCTTCTTCATCCTGACGGTCGCCGCTGCCGAGTCGGCGATCGGCCTGGCGATTCTCGTATTGCTGTTCCGCAACGTCGGCTCGATCGACGTCGAGGACCTGGACGCGCTCAAGGGTTAACCCGGATATTTCACCAGATCGGCCCCTTCGATGGACTTCCTTGCCAATTCACCGTTTTCGCCTTCTGGGCCATACGTGCAGTTTGCACATCCGGCCTGCGCGGTTTTTGGCGGCCGCTTTGCACTTGGCTCGGGCTTGCTCTCCTCGTCAATAGTCTCTGCTATTGCCTTCGTCGGCCGCACCCGATCCAGGATGCAAACCATCTCGCCAAATTCCCGCGCCCTGGCGAAACTTCCGGGTTAGCCGATGCAGACGCTCTATCTCGTCGTCCCGCTTGCGCCGCTCGCCGCGGCGATTCTGGTCGGGCTCTTCGGTGCCAAGCTGGGTCGTGCGGCATCGCATTCGTTGTGCATCGCCGGCGTCGCCGTTTCCACCGTGGCGTCCTATTTCGTCTGGCGCGATGCCGGCGCCGGCCACACGTTCAACGGCGACGTCTACATCTGGCTGCAATCCGGCGGCCTCAAGCTGGCAATTGGATTCCTGATCGACCCGCTGACGGCAACGATGATGCTCGTCGTGTCGTTCGTGTCGCTGATGGTGCACGTCTACACAATTGGCTACATGGCAGACGACCCCGGCTATACGCGCTTCTTCGCCTACATCTCGCTCTTCACGTTCTCGATGCTGATGCTCGTGATGAGCAACAATTTTCTCCAGCTCTTCTTCGGGTGGGAGGCGGTGGGACTGGTGTCGTATCTGCTGATCGGCTTCTGGTACACGCGCGAAAGCGCGATCTACGCGAATCTGAAGGCATTCCTTGCGAACCGAGTGGGCGATTTCGGCTTTGTGCTGGGCATCGGTCTCATTCTTGCCTACTTCGGGACGCTCGACTACGCGCCGGTCTTTGCGCAGGCCAATAGCCTCGAGGCGGCGACGATCAACGTCGGCGGCGCCACGACGTGGTCGCTGATGTCGGTCATCTGCATTTGCCTGTTCATCGGCGCGATGGGGAAGAGCGCGCAGGTTCCGCTGCACGTCTGGCTGCCGGACTCAATGGAGGGTCCGACGCCAATCTCCGCGCTGATTCATGCCGCCACGATGGTGACTGCCGGCATTTTCATGGTCGCGCGGATGAGCCCGCTCTTTGAGTTGTCGGATACTGCGCTGTCGTTTGTCACGGTGATCGGCGCGACAACCGCCTTGTTCATGGCGTTTCTCGGCATCGTCCAAAACGACATCAAGCGCGTGATCGCGTATTCGACGCTGTCGCAGCTGGGTTATATGACGGTCGCGCTCGGCGTTTCCGCGTACTCCGCGGCGATCTTTCATCTGACGACGCACGCGTTCTTCAAGGCGTTGCTGTTCCTATGCGCGGGCTCCGTGATCATCGCGCTCCATCATGAGCAAGACATGCGCAAGATGGGCGGCTTAGCGAGATACATGCCGATCACATGGGTGACGGCGATCATCGGCTCGCTGGCGCT
>DASPYC010000375.1:0-4146 GCA_035636955.1 Casimicrobiaceae bacterium | reverse complement strand
GCGTTCGTCGAACTTCGATGCGATCGGTCCGCCGGAATCGCGATCGAGTCCGAGCGTCAATTGCGTCATGTCGTTCGAGCCGATCGAGAAGCCGTCGAAGTAATCGAGAAATTGATCGGCGAGCAACGCGTTTGACGGAATCTCACACATCATCACGATGGCGAGCTCGTTCTTGCCGCGCTTCAATCCCTGATCGGCTAACAATGCGATGACTTTTTCCGCTTCGTCGAGCGTGCGCACGAACGGCACCATCAGCGCGACATTCGTGAATCCCATGTCATCGCGCACGCGTTTCATCGCTTGGCATTCGAGCGCGAAGCAGTCTTGGAAGTCGGGCGAGATGTAGCGTGATGCGCCGCGGAACCCTAGCATCGGATTCTCTTCGTGCGGCTCGTAACCTTCGCCACCCAACAGGTTCAGATACTCGTTCGATTTGAAATCCGACAGCCGCACGATCACTTTCTTCGGCGCGAACGCTGCGGCAATCATCGACACGCCTTCCGCAATTTTGCTGATGTAGTACTCGGTGGGGCTCGAGTAGCCGGCGATCTGCTCTTCGATTTCGCGCCGAAGCTCCGGCGACTGCTTGTGAAGCTCCAGCAACGCTTTCGGATGAATGCCGACGTTCCGATTGATGATGAACTCGAGGCGCGCGAGACCGACGCCTTCGTTGGGGATGCGCCGGAACTCGAACGCAAGCTCGGGATTGCCGACGTTCATCATGATCTTCGTCGGACACGGCGGCATCTTGTCGAGCGACTGTTCGACGATCTCGATCTCGAGCAACCCAGCGTAGATGTGGCCGGTATCGCCTTCGGCGCACGACGCCGTCACCTCGCTACCGTCTTTCAACGTCTCGGTCGCATCGCCGCAACCGACGACGGCTGGAATGCCGAGCTCCCGCGCAATGATGGCGGCGTGGCACGTGCGACCGCCGCGATTGGTGACGATCGCGCTCGCCCGCTTCATCACCGGTTCCCAATCGGGATCCGTCATGTCGGTGACGAGCACGTCGCCGCCTTGCACGCGATCCATCTGCGCCGCGGACGCGACGATACGCACCTTGCCCTGCCCGATTTTCTGGCCGATCGCGCGCCCGCTCGCGAGAACCGTCGACTTGGACTTCAGCCGGTAGCGGCGCAATTCGCCTGCACCCGCTTGCGACTTCACGGTTTCAGGCCGCGCTTGCAGAATGTAGAGCTTGCCGTCGACACCGTCGCGGCCCCATTCGATGTCCATCGGCCGGCCGTAGTGGTCTTCGATGATGACGGCGTAGCGGGCGAGCTCCTCGACTTCGGCGTCGGAGATCGAAAACTGCCGTTGATCCGCCGGCGCTACTTCGACCGTCCGCGTCGAATGGGCGGCCGATGTGCGATCGCCGAAGACCATCTTGGACGCTTTGGTACCGAGCGATTTCCGCAAGATCGCCGGACGTCCCGCGGCGAGGTTCGGCTTGTAGACATAGAACTCGTCGGGATTCACGGCGCCTTGCACGACGCTCTCGCCCAGCCCGTACGACGAGGTGATGAACACGACCTTGTCGAAACCGGATTCCGTATCGAGCGTAAACAGCACGCCGGCGGCGCCTTCGTCGCTGCGGACCATGCGCTGCACACCGGCCGACAATCCGACGTCGGCGTGTACATAGCCGTTGTGCACGCGATACGCAATCGCTCGGTCGTTGTACAGCGAGACGAATACTTCCTTTATTGCATGAGCAATACTGTCCAAACCTTTGATATTGAGAAATGTCTCTTGCTGCCCAGCGAATGATGCATCCGTCATGTCCTCCGCAGTGGCCGACGAGCGTACCGCGAACGTCGCGCCGGGATTTTGCTGTTCCAGCTCCGCGTACGCGGCGCCGATGGCGGCATCGAGCGACGGTGGGAACGACGCTTCGGCGACCCATCGCCGAACCTCGCTCCCAGCTCTGGCAAGCGCACCCACGTCGTCGACGTCGAGTTTTGAGAGACGCCCGCTGATCTTCTCGGCGAGATCGTTCTGCGCCAGGAATTCGCGAAACGCCTCCGTCGTCGTCGCGAAGCCGGCGGGTACCCGGATACCGGCGCTCGACAGACGGCCGATCATTTCCCCGAGCGAGGCGTTCTTGCCGCCGACCTGCGAGACGTCCGCCATCCGCAGTTGATCGAACGGAACGACGTAGACGGACTTCGATTTCATGGGTGGGTCCTGGGTGGGGCAATCGGATCGCTGCGCATACTGCGCACGCGGAGGAATTCACGGAAAGATCAGGGATAGTTTAACCCGCGATCCGGGGAGCTCCGCGCGAGCGACACGCGTGCCACACCCCGCGGCTGGCGCGCCGCGACGCGGACAAGCGGCACCACGAGGAAGAGTTCTGCTAGGGCTGGGCGTTCTCGGGCGTCGGCGGATGCGACTCCTCGAGATCGTCCGGGATATTGCCTTCTTCCGCGAATGGCGCGGAACCGCCCCCCTGCTTCTGCCGACCTTTCACCGCGCGCCGCAAGTTGCGATAAAGATCGGGATGCGAATCTTTGAGGTAACTGATGATTTCGAAGTCGACACGCTTGACTTGCGAAAGATCGATCTGTTCCACATGAACAAGACGCAGCAACTCTTTGACCGGCCGGGGCATTTCGCGTCCGCTTTCGTAACGCGATCCGCCGCTTTGTGTTACGCCGATCTGCGTCCAGAATTGCTCTTGATTCAATCCCAGGCGGCGTCTAATTTCACGCGGATTGAAGACGCGATCGAGAAGTTTCACGGTAGCTCCATGTTTTTGCTGGAACGGTAACCCCCTCCCTTAGGAGACCACACCATCCCAGAAGCATATTTTTCGCCAAGCGCGCCGCGAGTGCAAGTGGTACTGACCGACGGCAAGTTGATCACACGGACCGAAGTGCTACTCCTACAACAATCGCTAACCTGCGGATCTGTTTTGCATTCCGACCGAGATCGGCGCCTCGCGCGAATGATTAATGATGCAATTACGACTCCATCGCCCTTGCGCAGTTTTAACGAGCCTTCCTAAACCCGCGAAAAAATCCGCTATGCTGGCCGTTGCGATCGCTTCAACATGATTCAGTACGACCTCCACTGTCATTCGACGTATTCCGACGGCGTGTTGCCGCCACGTGATGTCGTGCGACGCGCGGCCGGCCACGGCGTCGATGTACTCGCGCTCACCGATCACGATGAACTGCAGGGACTCGCCGAGGCGCGCGCGACCGCCGCAGAAGAGGCAATCGAGCTCGTGCCGGGCACGGAGATTTCGGTAACCTGGGAACGACAGACGCTTCACGTCGTCGGCGTGCGCGTCGATCCGGAAAATGAAGGTCTGAACCAGGGTCTCGCGGCGATTCGTGCCGGACGCGATACGCGCGCACAAAAAATTGCCGACGCCCTCCGCGATGCCGGGATCTCGGATGCACTCGAGGGCGCGCGCAAATACGTCACCAGCGATCGATTGATCTCGCGCACGCACTTCGCGCGTTTTCTCGCCGAGACTGGGCATGTACGCGATGTGCATGAAGCGTTCAAGCGCTATCTTGTCGCCGGCAAGCCCGGCTACGTTCCTCATTCGTGGGCGGCGCTCGGGGAGGCGATCGTCTGGATACGCGGCTCAGGCGGCCAAGCCATATTGGCGCACCCCGGACGCTATGCGATCTCGAAGAGCGATATGCGACGATTGCTCGGCGAGTTCCGCGATGCAGGCGGCGAAGCGATCGAAATCGTCTCGTCGTCTCACACCCCGGCACAGTTCATCGAATATGCGACTTATGCGCGTGCGTTCGGGCTCAAGGGGTCGTGCGGATCCGATTTCCACGCGCCGGGCGAGAGCTGGATGGACTTCGGCGATCTGCCGCCACTGCCGGTCGGCGTAGAGCCCGTGTGGTCGACATGGTGATGTCAACGATGACGGGGCCACGCACGGTGTTCTTCATTTCCGATCGCACCGGCATCACCGCCGAAATGCTGGGAAATAGCCTGCTCACGCAGTTCGAGGATTTTCAATTCCAGCGGGTGACGATTCCCTTCGTCGATACGCTGGAAAAGATCGACGAGGCCGTGCGCCAAGTCAACGCCACTGCCGAGGCACAGGGCCGCCGTCCAATCGTCGTCAGCTCGGTGGTGAGCGAGACGATGAGCGAAATCATCCGGCGC
>DASPYC010000374.1:0-2560 GCA_035636955.1 Casimicrobiaceae bacterium | reverse complement strand
AGAAGGCCGAGATCGCCCGGCGCTATCTGATCAAGCGCCAGCTTGAAGCAAATGGCCTCACCCCTGAGCAATGCGAGCTCTCCGACGCTGCCGTGCATACGATCATCGCCGATTACACACGCGAGGCGGGCGTGCGCAATCTCGAGCGGACGATCGGCAGCGTGTTTCGCCACGTCGCAATGCAAATTGCCGAAGGAGTCGCGCAAAAGGTGACCATTGGTCCGGGCGAGCTTCGCGGCATCCTTGGGCCGCGCAAATTCGAGAACGAAGTCGCGATGCGCACGAGTCTGCCTGGCGTTGCGACGGGACTGGCGTGGACGCCGGTGGGCGGCGATGTGCTTTTCATCGAAGCGAGTCGTACGCCGGGAAATGGAAGATTGATTCTCACGGGTCAACTCGGCGATGTGATGAAAGAGAGCGCGCAAACGGCATTGACGCTGGTCAAAGCGCGCTCCGCGGAACTTAACGTGGCGCCCGAGCTGTTCGAAAAGAGCGACATCCATGTGCACGTCCCTGCCGGCGCCATTCCGAAGGACGGTCCGAGTGCCGGCGTCGCGATGTTCACGGCGTTGGCGTCGCTGATGACGAACCGCCCGGTGCGGAGCGACCGCGCGATGACCGGGGAGATCAGCTTGCGCGGCTTGGTGCTGCCCGTCGGCGGCATCAAGGAAAAGGTACTGGCTGCGCTTCGCGCAGGAATCAGCACGGTTCTTTTGCCGGCGCGCAACAGAACCGATCTCGAGGAAATTCCGGAGGATGCGCGCAAGCAGCTCGAGTTTGTCTGGCTGGAAACAGTGAGCGATGCAGTCGAAGCGGCGATCGTGCCGCTCGGGATGACAAAATGAAACGCGCCCTCGCGCTCCCGCTCTTCGCTGCATCGCTGTTATGGCTATCCCCTAGCGCTGACGCGCAATTCAGCTCCAAGCCCGAAGCGGTCGCGCCGTACGCAGCGACGTTGACGCTCGTGGTCGACGCGATGTTGAAGCTTGCTGACGTCGGGCCCGATGACTTCGTCGTCGATTTGGGCTCCGGCGATGGTCGCATCGTCATCGCCGCCGTGACGAGGTTCAAGGCACGAGGCGGACTCGGCGTCGATATCGAGCCGTCCCTCGTCAAATTCTCTAACGACAGCGCCGCACAGGCAGGCATTACCGATCGCGCGAAGTTTCGCGAGCAGGATTTGTTCAAGACCGACGTTGGCGAAGCAACCGTCGTGACGGTCTACTTATTGCCGCGCGCGATGCCGCCGCTCGAGCAGAAGCTGTTGGCCGAGCTCAAGCCCGGAACACGCGTAGTCGTACAGGATTATCCGTTTCCGACGTGGCGTGCCGAGCGTGTTGTCGAGCTCAAGACACCCGATAAGGAAACGAGCGCGGGGTTACCTTACGCGCAACTTTATCTTTACAAGGTTCCGGTGCCGAAATAACGCCCGTCAACCCGTGGCGGCAGTGACGCGCCAAATCGTATTGCCCACGTCATCGGCAACGAGCAATGCGCCGCGCTTGTCGATCGCGACACCAACCGGCCGGCCCATCGCTTCGCCCGCATCGCTCAAGAACCCGGTGAGCACGTTCACCGGGGAGCCGCTCGGCTTGCCATCGCTGAACGGAACGAAGATCACGTCGTAGCCGCTCTGCGGTTTGCGGTTCCATGAGCCGTGCTGGCCGACGAACATCCCTTCCTTGTACGGCGCAGGCAAATTCGCGCCCTGTGCAGTAGCAAGTCCGAGCGAAGCGGTGTGCGGTCCAAGCGCGTAATCGGGGGTGATCGCGCGCTCGACGAGATCGGGCCGTTGCGGATTGACGCGCGTATCGACGTGCCGGCCGAAATAGCTGTACGGCCAGCCGTAGAAACCGCCATCGCGTACGGATGTCATGTAGTCGGGAACGAGATCACTGCCCAATTCATCGCGCTCGTTCACGGCAGTCCATAGCGTATGCGTACGGGGTTCGAACGCCAATCCGTTCGGATTCCGAAGGCCGGACGCGAAGATGCGATGCGCACCGGTCTTGGTATCGATCTCCCAGATCGCGGCGCGCCCTTCTTCCTTGTCGAGGCCGTTCTCGCCGGCGTTGCTGTTCGACCCGACCGAGACATACAGCTTGCTGCCGTCCTCGCTGGCGACGAGATTCTTCGTCCAGTGATGGTTGAGCGGTCCGCCCGGCAGATCGGCGACTTTCGTACCGTTGTCCGTAATCCGCGTTTGGCCGGCTTCGTAGCGAAAGCGCATGACGGAGTCGGTGTTGGCAACGTAGAAATCATTGCCGACCACCGCCATTCCGTAGGGCGAGTTGAGCCCTTCGAGAAATGTCGTGCGCGTGTCGACGATGCCATCGCCATTGCTATCGCGCAGCAGCGTAATGCGGTTCGCGCTGGGTTGACTGGCACCGGCGCGCTTTTGCGCCATTTTGTAGAACCAGCCCTTGATGCCTTTGCCATCCTCGGGCTTGGATGGCGCTGCGGTCTCCGCGACCAGCACGTCACCGTTCGGCAGTACGTAGACCGAGCGCGGATGCTGAAGGCCATCGGCGAATCGATTGACCGTCAATCCGTTTGCCCC
>DASPYC010000373.1:0-2874 GCA_035636955.1 Casimicrobiaceae bacterium | reverse complement strand
CGTGCATGTTAGACATTTGGTTGACTGATCAGTAACAGGCCCTAACTCGCCTGCGCGAGCGTCGGTTCAGGTGGCGGAGCCGGCGTACCGACCGACTGCGTCATGATCTCGTATCCAATATCGGTCACGAGCACCGTATGCTCCCATTGGGCGGAGAGCGAGTGGTCGGCGGTGACGATTGTCCAGCCGTCGGCGAGACAGCGAATGCCGGGACGGCCGGCATTGATCATCGGCTCGACGGTGAAAACCATGCCCGGCTGCAGCTTATACCCCGTCCCGGGGCGCCCGTAATGCAACACTTGCGGCTCTTCGTGAAACTGCTTGCCGATTCCATGGCCGCAGAATTCGCGCACCACGGAGAAACCATGACTTTCAGCGAAGCGCTGAATCGCCGAACCGATATCGCCCAAATGCGCGCCGGGACGCACGGCGCGAATCCCGCGCCACATTGCTTCGTACGTGATCTCGACCAGCCGTCGCGCCTGGATCGACGGCTTGCCGATGAAGAACATCCGGCTCGTATCGCCGTGGTAACCATGTTTGATCACCGTCACGTCGATGTTGACGATGTCGCCATCCTTCAGCTTCTTGTCGCCCGGAATCCCATGGCAAACCACGTGATTGACCGACGTGCACAGAGACGCGGGGTAGGGCGTATGTCCCGGCGGCGCGTAGTTGAGCGTCGCCGGAATCGTTCCTTGTTCGTTGACCATGTAGTCGTGCGCAAGCGCGTCGATCTCGCGCGTCGTCACGCCCGCCTTGACGTGCGGCGTCAGGTAATCGAGGAGCTCCGATCCGAGCCGGCCCGCTTCACGCATGCCGGCGACGTCTTCGGGAGATTTGAAGGTGACGGACATCAGATAGTTTAGGCGCGCAGCAATTCGTTGATTCCGGTCTTCGCGCGCGTTTTAGCATCGACTTGCTTCACGACGACCGCGCAATAAAGGCTATGGCTCCCATCGGAGGCAGGCAGGCTGCCCGCAACGACGACTGATCCGGCAGGCACGCGGCCGTAGGACACTTCGCCGCTGGCGCGGTTGTAGATCTTCGTGCTCTGCCCAATGTAGACGCCCATACCCAGCACCGAGTTCTCTTCGATGATGACGCCTTCGACGACCTCCGAGCGCGCGCCGATGAAGCAGTTGTCCTCGATGATCGTCGGATTCGCTTGCACCGGTTCGAGCACGCCACCGATACCGACGCCGCCGGACAGATGGACATTCTTGCCGATCTGCGCGCACGAACCGACGGTAACCCACGTATCGACCATCGTCCCTTCGTCGACATAAGCGCCGATATTGACGAAGGATGGCATCAGCACGACGTTTCGCGCCACGAACGCACCACGACGCGCGACTGCAGGCGGAACGACGCGCACACCGGCCTTCTCGAATGCAGCTTCATCGAATTGCGCAAACTTCGTCGGCACCTTGTCGTAGAAGCGAAATGGCACGTGCGGGCCGGCCAACCCAATCGGCGTGTTCTCCGCCAAACGAAAAGACAACAGCACGGCCTTTTTGATCCATTGGTGCGTCGTCCATACGCCGTTCTGCTTTTCGGCGACACGTAAGCGCCCTGCATCGAGGTCATCGATGATGCGAGAGACGGCATCGCGCACCGCTGCGGGCGCGCTCGCGGGCGAAAGGCTCGCGCGCGATTCCCAAGCGGCGTCGACGGTTTGCTGAAGGTCGTCCATGGCGGAGCACCAAATTCTACACACTGGGGTCAAACGCTTGATTTCCAAGCGTCGCCGGTGACCGTCGGAACTACGCTACATCGACTTGAAGCGATGCGCGAATGTCCGTGAGACCGTAAGCTTCTCCGGCCGCGAACGCAGCGTAATCACGGGCTGGTCACGCCAGTCGCGCTCGACACGCGCGATCGCGCGGAGGTTGACGATCGTCCCGCGATGGATCTGCCAGAACGCCTCGGGATCAAGCTCCTCGTAGAGCTCTTTGATGGGCTTCTTGATCAGCGCTTCGCCGCTGTCGGTAACGACCTTCGTATACTTGTCCTCAGCTTGAAAATAGACGACGTCGTGCACTGCGATCATCTGCATTGTCGAGCCGAGCGACGCGCGGATCCATTTGAGCGGCGCCGTGGCGGCTTCTCGCTCGGTAAGACGCATGAGGAGCGCCGTCAAGTCGAGCGGAGGCGCCGCGAGCCTCGCTTTGACGCGCGTCACGGCTTTCGCCATGCGCTCCGCTGTCACCGGCTTCAATACGTAATCGACGGCACCCTCTTCGAATGCCGCCAACGCGTATTCGTCATAGGCGGTAACAAAGACGATGTGACACTTTCCGCCCAGTCTTTGCGCAACATCGATCCCCGACGCCGCCGGCATGCGGATGTCGAGGAATACGACATCCGGCTTCAGCTCCTCGATCAGTACGAGTGCTTGTTCGCCGGTTTCCGCTTCGCCGATGATGTCGAGCTCAGGCCACGCATCCGCGAGACGCGCTTTGAGCTGCGCACGGAGCAGCGGTTCGTCTTCGGCGATGAGCGCGCGCGGCAAGGTTAGGAGCGGAGTTCGTAAGGAAGCAGCAGCGTGGCGCGCGCGCCGTGCGGCACGACAGATTCCAGTGTAAACCGACCGCGCGAACCGTACAGCGCGGCCAGCCGCTCGCGAACATTCGAAAGTCCCACGCCTTGTCCCGCGGACGAGGGATCGGCGGTAAAGCCGTGTCCCGTGTCCGATACGCTTACGACGACCGATTCGCCATCGCGGCGCGCGGTGAGGGTTACCGTTCCGCCGGCGGCGGCAGGCTCGATACCATGCTTGATTGCGTTTTCGACGAGCGAGATCAGTAAATTCGGCGGAAATGGGTGCGCTTTGAGCTCTGCCGGGATGTCGATGACAAAGCTCATCCGCCC
>DASPYC010000372.1:0-1761 GCA_035636955.1 Casimicrobiaceae bacterium | reverse complement strand
CATTGCCGCGTGTCTCGCAAAACCTGAATTTCGTCCGCGCGCACTCTACGAGCGCTTCAACATCGAAGTGATCGCGACGACCGAATCGCCGCTCGACCCGCTTCTGCACCATCGAAAGATTCGAGAATCCGGTTGGAAAGGTCGCGTCATCACCGCGTATCGGCCCGATTCCATCGTCGATCCCTCGTTCGACGGGTTCGCAGCCAATGTCGCGCAATTCGGCGCGTTGACGGGCGAGAGCACCGCAACGTGGCGCGGCTATCTCGCGGCGCATCGTAAGCGGCGCGAGTTTTTCAAGTCGATGGGCGCGACGTCGACCGATCACGGTCATCCGACGGCGCTCACCTGCGATCTCGGAACGGCCGAATGCCAGCGCCTGCTCGATTGCGCGTTGTCGGGCGCGATCACCGCTGATGAGGCGGAATTATTTCGCGGCCAGATGCTGACCGAGATGGCGCAAATGAGCGTCGATGATGGCCTGGTCATGCAGATCCATCCGGGCAGCTATCGCAATCACAATCCGGCGATCTTCGAGAAGTTCGGTCGCGACAAGGGCGCCGACATACCGACTCGCACCGATTACGTTCGTGCGTTGAAGCCGCTGCTCGATCGATTCGGCAACGAGCCCAAGCTCTCCGTCGTTCTGTTCACGCTGGACGAAACGTCCTATTCACGCGAGCTGGCGCCACTCGCCGGCCACTATCCGATTTTGAAGCTCGGACCGCCGTGGTGGTTCTACGACAGCCCGGAAGGCATGCAGCGATTCCGCGAGCAGGTGATCGAAACGGCGGGCTTCTACAACACCGTCGGCTTCAACGATGACACGCGCGCGTTTCTGTCCATTCCAGCGCGGCATGACGTTGCGCGCCGAATGGATTGCCGCTTTCTCGCGACGCTCGTCGTCGAGCACAAGATCGACGAAGACGAGGCGTTCGAGCTGGCGCCGCTGCTGGCGTATGGCTTCGCCAAGACCGCTTACAAGCTGTAGGGGCCGACGGCTGGCGCACATGTCAGTTTGCGCGCCATCGATCCGCGGTTTATCCTCTCGACGGTCATGATTCGCATCTTCATCACGGCGTGGTTGTCGCTGCTGCTCGTCGGCATGCAGCAACAGCTCATCGTGCATGAGGTCGATCATCTGCGCGCCAAAATCCAGCGCGGACATCACCAGACTGTCGAAAAGCCGAGCCCCGGCGAGTGTCTCGAATGCGCATTGCTGTCGGGCGGCTCCAACGCTGTTCCAATCGCGGACATCTCGCCCTCTCGCAATGCGCAGACGCCGGCACTCGTCGCGGCGATCATCGCGGCGGGGCAACCGCAAGCCAAGCCGTCGTTCTATCAGAGCAGGGGTCCTCCCGCCATCCTGTAGTTCGTTTCTGACGCGCCGCACGTCGTTCGCTTGTCGCGGCGATTTCGTACACGAACCGCAGGAGACTTCACGTGTCCAGACAACTTTGGGCGTCGGCGCTCTTGGCGTCGTCGCTCGCCTTACCTTCGATTGCGGCCGCGGCAACCGACGCTGAGCTCGCCGACATTCGCGCACAGATCAAAGAAATGAAAGAAACCTATGAGGCGCGCATTCGCGCGCTCGAAGAACGCTTGAAAGCCGCCGAAACGACGGCGCCGAGCGTACCTGCACCTGGGCCGGTCGCCGCACAAGCCTCTTCCGGTCCGTCGGCGAGCACGCTCGCAGCGTTCAACCCGGGCATTGCGGTCGTCTTGCAGGGCAATTATCAGTATCTGAAGCAAGACCCCGCGCTC
>DASPYC010000371.1:0-13073 GCA_035636955.1 Casimicrobiaceae bacterium | reverse complement strand
TATGGGCTTATTGAGGGGCCGTCCGTAACAATCTGCGGGGTCGTCATGTTATTTAACTCTTTGATTATAATTGGCTCCCCGACCTGGGCTCGAACCAGGGACCTGCGGATTAACAGTCCGTCGCTCTACCAACTGAGCTATCGGGGAAATGACGCGGACGAAGCCTTAAATTATAGCTTTTCCGCTCAAATCGGGTCAACGAAACGCGAGAGCAAACGCACGCGGCCTATCGCGGCAACGTGCCGGGGTCAGCGCGCGGTGATGGTTTTCGCGGCCGTGATTCCGGAACGCGTGGCGCCGTCCTTTCGGCAAGATGCGGCGCGGCGAGGCGCAGATAATGAAACATCGACCACAGCGTGAGGATCGCCGCGATCCACAGCGCGATCGTTCCGAGCAACGACGTTGAAACACCTGGGATCAGCGGCTCGTAAAGCAGGAGCGCGATGATGGCCGTCATTTGCGCAGCTGTCTTCACCTTGCCGATGAACGCGACCGCAACGTTCTTCGTCCTGCCGAGTTGCGCCATCCATTCACGCAGCGCGGAAATCGCAATCTCACGCCCAATGATGATGATCGCGAGATACGCTTCGGCGCGGTTGAGCGCAACGAGAAGAATGAGCGCCGCGGCGACCATCAGCTTGTCGGCCACCGGATCGAGAAACGCGCCGAACTCGCTCGTCGCGCCCCATCGGCGCGCGAGATAACCGTCGAGCCAGTCGGTGAGCGCCGCGACGGCGAAGAACGACATCGCCGTCCAGTTTTTCGCGACCGGCGAGAGCCATGCGTCCGGCAAATAGTAGACGGCGACGAAAACCGGGATCAAGATGATCCGCAGCCACGTCAGAGCAATCGGAATATTGAGAAACATGCGCGAATTTGAGCGCGCTATGCGCAAGGTCCGGTCTTCGGACACGAAATAGGGAATTCTACTCTGCCGACTGTACGCGCCGACGCGAATCTTCCGCATTCAGTGCAGCAAGCCGTAGATGCGCTCCGCCAACGCGCGGCTGATGCCCGGAACACGCGCCAAGTCGTCGATGCTCGCCGCTTGCACGCCGCGCAGTCCGCCGAAGTGCGCGAGCAGCGCGCGCCGCCGCGTCGTGCCGATCCCGGCGATCTCTTGCAGCGACGACGTTGTCCGAGATTTTCCGCGGCGCGCACGGTGGCCCTGAATTGCGAAACGATGCGCTTCGTCACGAATCTGTTGCAGCAGATGCAGTCCCGGATGATCGGGTGGCAGATTGAGGACCGTATCGCGGTCCGGAAAAACGATGTCTTCCTCGCCGGGTTTGCGTTCCGGGCCCTTCGCAATGCCGATCAGCGGCGTCATATGAAGGCCTTGCTCGGCGAGCACCTCCGTGGCGACAGCGACCTGTCCTTTACCGCCGTCGATCACAAGCAAATCGGGCGCCGGAAATTCGCCGGCGACAATGCGCGCACAACGTCGCGACAACGCCTCGCGCATCGCCGCGTAATCGTCACCCGCGTGTAATGGCGTCACGTTGAAGCGGCGGTATTCGGAGCTTTGCATGGCCAAGCGATCGAAGATGACACACGACGCAACCGCCGCTTCCCCCATCGTATGCGACACGTCAAAGCACTCGATTCGCTGTGCCGAAGGCGGCAAGCCGAGCGCGTCCTGTAATGCGGCCAATCGCTCTTCCTGGGTGGCTTTCTGCGCCAGCCGCTGGCGAATCGCCAGCGTCGCATTTTGCGTTGCCATCGTAAGCCACACGCGCCGCTCACCGCCCGGATTGGTGACGATCTCCACTTTGTGTCCCGACTGTGAAGACAAGACATCGGCAAGTGCATCCTGGTCTTGCGCGTCGGGCGCAATGATCGTCGGGGGGACCGGCCGTTCGACGTAGTGCTGCGCGAGGAATGCCGGCACGACTTCGCCGAGCGCCGATGCGTCGGCGTGCTGCGGAAAAAATGTGCGGTCACCGACGTGCCGCCCGCCGCGAACCATCACGACGTTGACGGCGACGACGCCGCCTTCGGCTGCCGCCGCCACGATGTCGATGTCACCCGCCGTTGCGCTCTCGACGAATTGCCGCGATTGCAACTGCTGCAAACGTTGGATCTTGTTGCGGATTCGTGCGGCGCGCTCGAACGCCAGCGCCGCGGCGGCTTCGTTCATTTGCCGCTCGAGCTGTGCCAGGACTTCATTGGTCTTGCCCTGAAGAAACAATGTCGCGCCTTGCACGTCTTCGGCGTAGTCAGACTCCGAGACGAGGCCGACGCACGGTCCGGTGCAGCGCTGGATCTGGTAGAGCATGCACGGTCGCGAGCGATTCGCGAACACCGTGTTTTCGCAGGTGCGGAGCTGGAAGACCTTTTGCAGCAACGCCATCCCTTCGCGTACCGCGCCCGCGCTCGGGAAAGGACCGAAGTATTTATGCTTTCGGTCGAGCGCACCGCGGTGAAAACGAAGCTGCGGAAATGGGTCGCCCGAAAGGCACACGTATGGATAGCTCTTGTCGTCGCGAAAGAGAATGTTGTAGCGCGGCTCGAGTGCCTTGATCAGGTTATTTTCGAGCAGTAGCGCCTCGCCTTCCGAGCGCACTGCCGTCGTCTCGACGCGCGCGACTTGCCCGATCATCGCGGCGATTCGCGCCTCGTGCTCGGATTTTTGGAAATAGTTGGAGACTCGCTTCTTGAGATCGCGCGCCTTCCCGACATAAAGCGCGCCACCGTTCGCGTCGAACATTCGATACACGCCGGGTAAGTGCGGCAGCGACGCGATCAGCTCGCGTGCATCAAGCAGCGGCACCTGCGCTTCCGGTCGCGCAGCGGTATGCACGAAGCGCTTGGGTACCTTCGTCATCAGACGGCCCCCACGCTTGCGGCCTCAGTGGCCAATGAGGCCGCTGCGCTGCCCCCCGATGGGGAGCACCCGCGCCTTGGCCCGGCGGCGCTCATGACGATGCCACCTTCAACGTCCCGAGATGCTCTGCTACCATGTCGAACACGTCGCGAAACATCTGCGGCGTCAAGCGTCTGGTATTGGTGTTGTAGCGGCTGCAGTGATAGCTATCGAACAATGCGATACCGTTGGGCAGCTCGTGACGCGTACCATGCGCAAACCGGAATTTCGGTAACGGCTGCTTGAGCGCGCGCAATGCGGCATCATGCGCGATGCGACCGAGCGCGAGCACCGCTGCGGCGCGCGGTAACGCTGCAAGCTCGACACTGAGATACACATTGCACTGCCCGATCTCACTCGGCGCAGGTTTGTTGCCGGGCGGCAGACATTTAACAGCGTTGGTAATCCGGCAATCGGTCAGCGTCAGTGGATCGATGCGCGACGCCGAGTGCGGCGACGATCCAAACCCGTATCGGTACAGCGTCTCGTAAAGAAGGATGCCTGCGTGGTCGCCGGTGAACGGGCGGCCGCTCGCGTTGGCGCCGTGCATCCCCGGCGCGAGGCCGACGATGACGAGCCGAGCGGCCGAATCACCGAACGGCGGCACCGGTTTGCACCAGTACGACGGATGATCCGCGGCGACGGCGTCGAGAAATTGCGCGAGCCGCGGGCAGCGTCGGCAAGACGGATCGTATGCGGCGGTGGTGCTTACTTCTGGCATGATCGGAGCTTATAAGTCAGGGACGGGAATCAGAAAAAGCTGTTTCGCGGTTCGTACGGTCTATTTTCCCATGCAGCAGAGCCGTCCACTGCTCGGACGTGGGGACGCTTTTTGCTTTTTCACTGCCAGGCGACCGCTGCTCCTCCATCTTTGATGCCCCTACCATCTCCCGACCGTGCTTGCGGCTGAGCCTCTTCTTGAAATTCGCCAGCGTTTGCCGGCGTCGGCAACGCGAAAGCCGCCGCTTCTCTTCGTTCACGGCGGCTATTGCGACGCGTGGTGCTGGGAGCCGTATTTCCTTCCTTGGTTCGCCTCGCGCGGCTACCCTTCGTACGCGCTCAGCCTGCGCGGGCACGGCGCTAGCGGCGGTGCACGCATGCTGTTCATGTCGGGTTTGGATGATTACGAGGCGGACGTGGAGCACGTTGCAGGCGGGCTTAACGCGCCGCCTATCCTCATCGGGCATTCCATGGGCGCCGCCGTCGTCGAGAGAATCGTTGCCAAGCGTCCGGTCCGCGGTGCCGCACTGCTCGCACCGGTCCCGCCCGCCGGACTGCTGCCGACGGCGGCGCGCCTGGCCGCGCAGAATCCGGAATACATGATGCAGATGGGCGGACTCGATCCCGCACGGCTTTCATCCGCCATGCTGACGACGCTGCGCCCGTTCTACTTCAGCCCCGACGTCGCGCCGCAAATACTCGCTGAAGCGGTCAATCACCTGAATGCCGAATCACCGCGCGCGCTGATCGATCTTTCATTGCGGCTGCACTGGGCGTTACCCGTTGCCAACCATCGCCCGCTCTACGTCTTGGGTGCCGAAGGGGATCGGATCTGCACGCCCGACGATGTCCGCGCGACTGCGCTACATCATGGCGTGGATGCCACGATTGTGCCGGGGCTGGCGCACATGATGATGCTCGAGCGGCAGTGGCGGAAGGCGGCGGAAGCGCTGGAGGACTGGTTGGCGACGGTGAAATGACGCTGTTCACCTCGGAATGACAAAAGATGGGTCAGTGTGGTTTGCGCGTCACGAACTCGACAAAGCTGTCCGCAGGCAACGCTTTGCTGACCCAAAAGCCCTGGAAGTAATGGCAGCCGCGCACGTCGAGAAACTCCAATTGCTCGCGCGTCCCGACGCCTTCGGCGACGACCTTGAGCCCCAGGCCGCGTGCCAGACCGATGATCGCTTCGGTAATCGCCGCGTCGCCCGGATCGGTTTCCAGATCGGCGATGAATGAAATGTCGATCTTGAGCGTGTCGATCGGAAAATGTTTGAGGTGAGTGAGCGATGAGTAGCCGGTACCGAAGTCGTCGATTGCCACGGTGAAGCCTTCGTCGCGCAGTTGATGCAGCACCTTGCGGATAGCGTCGATGTCGTGCACGAGGCTCGTCTCGGTCACCTCGAGCTCCATCCACGATGGTTCGCAGCCTTCGGCACGCACGATGTCCGTGATTCGCTGCGACAGGTCGTCGCGATAAAACTGCTTCGCCGACAAATTGACCGAAATCGTCAGAGGCAATCCGGCCTTGCGCCAGGCAACGCACTGTGCCGCCGCAGTCTTCAGCACCCATTCGCCGAGCGAGTGGATAAGGCCGGATTCCTCGGCCAACGGAATGAACACTTGCGGCGCAATGCTGCCGTGCTCGGGATCGGTCCAGCGCAGGAGCGCCTCCGCGCCGACGATCGCGCGATCGGTGATCCGTACCACGGGCTGGTAATGCAGTCGGAGCGTTCCATTCGAGAGCGCACCGCGAAGCGCCGTCTCGAGCGTGTGCTGCTTCAATCGATGCTCGGCTAGATTGGCGTCGAGGAACTGATACGTATTGCGGCCGAGCTCCTTCGACCGGTACATCGCAACGTCGGCATGCTTCAACAATTCATCCGGATCGTCGGAATCGTCCGGGTAGACCGAAATGCCGATCGACGACGTGACGAAGATGTCGTTTTGCTCGATCTTGAACGGCTGCGCGATTGCGTCGAGCAGCTTTTGCGCGATCCGCGACAGCACGGCGGGTTCGTCGACTTCCTCGACGATCACCATGAATTCGTCGCCGCCCAAGCGCGCCAGCAGGTCCGTCTCGCGCAATGCACCCGACAGGGCGCGCGTGACATGCTTCAACAGCTCGTCCCCGATGCGATGGCCGAGCGTGTCGTTGACGTTCTTGAAGCGATCGAGGTCGATGAACAACACTCCGACGCGCTGCCCCGCACGTTTGGCTTTGGAGATCGCCTGCGACAGCCGTTCGTGCAGCAACAGGCGATTGGGCAATCCGGTCAGCGTGTCGCGCGTCGCGAGATTCTGCAGGCGCTCTTCCGCCTCGATCCGCGACGACACGTCCTGCACGAACGACAGGATCGATACGATTCCGCCTTGGTCGTCGAGCAGCGCGGAGTGATACCACTCGCACCAGATCGTTTCACCATCCTTGCGCTGATTGCGTGTGAGACCCGTCGCGCGCGGCTCTTCGCCTTTCATCAAACGGCCGACGAGCGCGGCGAATGTTTCGCGATCGGCGTCGTGGATCAATGGATTGCCGGTGATCGGCATTCCCAGCACTTCATCCGCCTGCCACCCGAAGATGTTCTGCGCCTGGGGCGACCAGCGCACCAGGCGGAATTCGCGGTCCCATTCCATCACCGCCAGCGGCGTGTTGTTGATGTGCGACGACAACATCCAGTTGGCGCGCCGCAACGCTTCCGCGTTGTGCTTCTCCTCGTGGATATCGGTGTGTACGGCGTAGATGCCGATAACGTTGCCTTCGGTGTCGCGATTGGGCGCGTAGTGGATGCTTTCCCAGCGCTGTTTGCCGTCGGGCTGCTGCAGCAACTCTTCGGTCGTCACTTCCTCGCCGTTCAGCACACGGTCGAGGAACGGCTGCAGCTGACGGAAACGCTCTTCGCCGGCGACCTCGGCCACGCGGCGGCCGGTGAGGTCGCGTCGGCTCGCACCGAGCCATTCCTCATTGTGGCGATTGAGGAATCGATAACGATAATCGCGATCGATGTACGACACACGCGCGGGGACGTTGTCCATGATGAGGCGGAGCTCGCCTTCGGATGCGCGGAGCGCTTCTTGCGCCTGCTTCAATCCGTGGATGTCGTTCATCAGTACGAACGCGCCGACGACTTCGCCCCCCGATGACGAGTCCGGCACGACACGAATCGTCATCCACCGGCGCACGCCGTTTGCACCCGGTACGAGCCGGTCGAACGCGGTCGATTCGCCCTGCATCGCGCGCGTCAACATCGCCTGAGCGCTTTGGTAAATGCCGTGGCCCACGATGTCGGGCAGCCGCATCCGCGACACCTGCTCGCTCGTCAGACCGAAGTACTGCAGGAATGTGCGATTGACGTAATGGCAGCGCTCTTCGCGATCGATATACGCGACAGGCGCCGGAACGCCATCCATGATTGCGCGAAGCTGTCCCTCACGCGCCGCGAGCGCGTTCTGAACCTGCTTCAAATCGGAGATGTCGTGCGCGATGACGTAGACGCCCTTGATCGTGCCGTCGAATTTCCGATCGGGCACGATGCGTCCGCGCAGCCACCGCGGCCGGTTGTCTGCATCGATCGCCGGACGCTCGTAGGTCACCGCTTCGCCGCCCAGTGCGCGCGCCACGAATTCAGGCGGCGCAAGCGATGCTTCGGCGCCGCTCACTTCCTCGATCGTGCGGCCGATGACGTCGTCGCGGAGAAATCCCGTGAGATTGAGGAACGCTTCGTTGACGAATACGTAGCGCCGCTCGGCATCGAGATAGACGACCGGCTCCGGAATGTTGTCGGTGAACACGCGCAACTGTTCCTCGCGCGTCGCCAGCGCTTGCTCGGTCTGCTTCAAATCGTGGATGTCGTATTCGGTGCAATAAAGACCGCGTACCTGGCCGGTCGCATCCAAGTCCGGTGCGATGCGGCCATGCATCCAGCGCCACTGTCCTTGTGCGTTCTGGCTGATCCGCTCGTATTCGACGTGTTCGCCGGTCTGCGCACGCTTGAGAATCGGCCTCAGGAAAGACGCGACATCGGGCGTCATTATTTCGAATGGCGATTTCCTGTAGATGTCGTCCTGCGGCTTGCAGGCGCGATTGGCGAACGCCTGGTTGACGAATGTGTAGCGCAGATTCTTGTCGAGGTACGCGATCGGGCCGGGAATGTTGTCGGCGAACAGGCGCATCTGCGCTTCCTGCGCCTTCAACGCCTCGCGCACCTGGACGTCGTCTTCGATGTCGTTCCAGACGGCGAACGCCCCACCGACGCGTCCGCTCACCTCGCGATCGGGAAACAACGTCACGCGCACCCAGCGAAGCTCACCGTCGAGCCTGCGCTCGCGCCGTTCATACGCCACCGTGGCGCCTTCGAAAACGCGCTCGACATTGGCGGACATTTGATCGAACGCGTCCGATGGCAGGAAATCCTTGAGGCCGTGTCCGAGCAGATCGTCGGCCTCGACGCCAAGCCAGCTCGCGAACGGTTTGTTGGCGAAGCGGAGCCTGAACTCGCGATCGAAGTAGAGAATCGGCAGCTCGACGCTGTCGGTCACCAAGCGCAAGCGATGTTCACGCTGGCCGGCCTCGAGCTCGAGGCGCTTCAGATAATCGACGTCGCTGTACGTCGCCAGAAATCCGCGAACCACGCCGTTGGGGGTGCGATCAGGGTAATAATCGACGCGGATCCAGATAGCGGGCTGGCCCGGTATCGAAAGCTGCCGCACGAAGCCTGTGCATTCACCGGCAAGCGCGGCTTCTATGTACGCTTGATAGAGCTGATAGACCTCTTGGCCCCACACTTCGATGACGGGATGGCCGACGACTTCATCCTCGCGCTTGGCGACGCAGTCGAGGAATGCCGAGTTGACGAGCCGATAACGTTGCTGACGATCCACATACGCGAGCGGCAAGCCGAGCGCATTCAGCTTGCGCTGTGAAAGCGATGACAGCGGCTCGATCTGCGGGTCGTCCAGCACTTCCTGGATGGACGCAACATCGACGCGCGTCAGCGACCGTACGACGGCCATCGGGCGCTCGCGGGTGAGTGTGGAACAGGTTGCCATCTATGCATGCGAAAATCCACGCGGCCCCGCTGTCGTCCCGCTCAGCGTTTGGCAATGGCGGTCGGTAACGAAGCGCGCGCGGATTGAGAGTCGTCGTAGCCCTATAAAAGCAAGGATCGAGCCCAGTTTTTCCAGTGTCCGAAGGCACGGTTTGGCGATTGGATCAAAACGGCTACCCGCAGGCGGCTGTGGGCGACAAATCACCCTTTTCAACCTGCTTCGGCTCCACTGGTTACAATCCGCGTCATTTAGCAACGCCGGGCGGCACAATCCACTGTGTTTGTTCGTGCGGCACGCGCCTGCCGCAAACGTCTTTCTTTTGCTTTTTTGAGCTCACTCGATAGGCCACCGATGTCCGCCGACTTTTTGTCGCTCGTTCGCCGGCACCGTTTTGCGGCCGTGGTTCTGGCGATCGCATCGCTTGGATCGATGACGGCAAGCGCTGTCATCAGCGCCTTGCCCGAGCCGCCGGCTGTCGCGGGCATACCGATCGATTTCATTCTGTTCGCGGTGACGTTGATCGGTGTAGCAATATTTCACCATCACACGCTTAAAGTCGCCGCCATCGGACTTGCCGTGATTACGGTGTTCAAGCTACTGTTTTCCCCGTTTCCCGAAGGCGCGGGCCTGACCGGCCTGGTCGCGCACGTCGCGCACGAATGGGTTCTGCTCGTGAATCTTCTCGGCCTGCTCCTCGGCTTTGCGCTGTTGTCCAAGCATTTCGAGGCGAGCAAGCTGCCGGCATGGCTGCCGAAGTTGTTGCCGAACGATTGGAAGGGCGGCTTCGTGTTGCTGGTGATGATCTTCGTGCTGTCGTCATTCCTCGACAACATCGCCGCGGCTCTGATCGGTGGCACGATCGCGGGCGTTGTGTTCCGCCGCAAGGTTCATCTCGGTTACTTGGCAGCAATCGTTGCCGCATCGAATGCAGGGGGGTCAGGCAGCGTCGTCGGCGATACGACGACGACGATGATGTGGATCGCAGGCGTGTCGCCGTTATCGGTCTTCGAAGCCTACGTCGGTGCGGGACTCGCGTTGGTCATCTTCGGCGTCCCTGCGTCCCTGCAACAACATCGCTATTCGCCGATCGCGCGCGAGCCACCGTCGGGTGTGCACATCGATTGGGTGCGCGTCTTCATCGTCGCCGCGATTCTCGTCATCGCGATCGTCGCCAACGTCGTCGTCAATGTTCGCTTCACCGAACTCGCCGACACCTTTCCATTCATTGGCGCAGCCGTGTGGGTCGCGCTGTTGTTATGCGTGCCGCTGCGCCGACCGCATTGGGAGGAGCTTCCGAGCGCATTCAAGGGGAGCATTTTTCTTCTCTCTCTCGTGCTGGCCGCGTCGATGATGCCGGTCCATAAACTACCAGATGCATCGTGGTCGGTATCGATGGGTCTCGGGTTCGTCTCCGCAGTATTCGATAACATTCCATTGACCGCGCTGGCGCTGAAGCAAGGTGGTTACGATTGGGGCTTCGTCGCGTTTGCCGTGGGTTTCGGTGGTTCGATGATCTGGTTTGGATCGTCGGCTGGCGTCGCGTTGTCCAATCAATATCCGGAAGCCAAGTCGGCGGTCGCGTGGGTGCGCTCCGGGTGGCACGTGGTCTTCGCTTACGTCATCTCATATTTCGTGATGGTCGCGGTCGTCGGCTGGCATCCGGATCCGAAGCTGCGCTCATCGCCCCCTGTGCCGGCGGCGTCGGTGCCCGTTCAGGACATGCCGCGGGGTAACGTCGTTTACAAGAGTGCCGCATCGTGACGCTCGTCGATGACATTGCGGGTTTGCGGCGGATTCTGACGCGCTCTCGCTCGATTGCCGTCGTCGGAATCTCCGCGAACTGGTACCGGCCGAGCTATTTTGCTGCGAAGTACATGCAAGATCACGGCTACCAAATCTTCCCGGTCAATCCGAATTACACTGAAGTGCTCGGCCGCAAATGCTACCCGACGATCGCGGCGATCCCCGAACCGATCGACGTCGTCGATTGCTTTCGCAAGTCCACGGAGATGGTGCCGCTCGCGCATGAAGCCGTTGCCAAAGGTGCGAAAGTACTTTGGATGCAACTTGGCATTCGTAACGACGAGGCTGCCGCGATCGCGTCGGCGGCCGGACTCGAAATCGTCATGAACCATTGCGTCAAGATCGAGCACGCACGGATTCTCGGCGGACTCAATTGGGCGGGCGTCAACACCGGCGTGATCTCGTCGCGACGCGCCGAGCCGTTCATCTGATCTAACACCTCGTCATGAGCGATCACCATTACGGATTCGATACTCTGTGTCTGCATGCCGGACAGATTCCGGACGCGGCCACGGGCGCGCGAGCGCTGCCGATCTATCAAACGACATCGTTCGTCTTCGACAGTGCCGATCACGCCGCGAGCCTGTTCAACTTGCAGACATTCGGCAATGTCTATTCGCGGATATCGAATCCGACGGTCGCAGCCCTCGAAGAACGCGTCGCCGCGCTCGAAGGTGGCCGAGCTGGGCTTGCCGCAGCAACCGGAATGGCCGCGCAGATGATCGCGCTGCTTACGTTGTGCCGCGCGGGTGATCATCTCGTCGCATCGCGCACGCTGTATGGCGGCACCTATTCGCAGTTCGCGGTTACGTTCGCGCAATTCGGCATCGACGTGACGTTCGTCGATCCCGACGATCCGGAGAACTTCCGCCGCGCGCGCAAGAGCAACACCAAGGCGCTCTACGCGGAGACGATCGGCAATCCGCAGCTCAACGTCGCCGACTTGGAAATGCTTGCGACGATCGCGCACGAGGTCGGCATTCCGCTCGTTGTCGATAACACGCTCGCATCGCCCTATCTATGCCGGCCGATCGAGCATGGCGCCGACATCGTCGTGCACTCGCTGACGAAGTATCTGGGCGGTCACGGCACCACGATGGGCGGCATCGTCGTCGAATCCGGGAAATTCCCCTGGGACAACGGCAACTTTCCACAGATGACGGAGGCCTCGCGCGGCTATCACGGTGTGCGCTTTTACGAAACGTTCGGCGACTTCGGTTTCACGATGAAGGCGCGGATGGAGACGATGCGCACGCTCGGCCCGACGCTTTCGCCGATGTCGGCATTTCTGTTGCTGCAAGGCATCGAAACGTTGCACGTCCGTATGCCGCGCCACTGCGAATCGGCACTCGCGATTGCGAAACACTTGTCAGAGCATCCGAGAATTGCCTGGGTCAATTATCCGATGCTATCCGGCAATCGCTATGAAGCACTCGCGCTCAAATATCTATCGCGCGGCGCCTCCGGCATCCTGACCTTCGGCGTCAAAGGCGGAGCGGAGGCCGGCGTGCGCTTCATCGAAAACGTGCAGATGTTGTCGCATCTTGCCAACGTCGGCGATGCAAAATCGCTGGTCATTCATCCGGCATCGACGACGCACCGCCAATTGAGCGAGGACGAGCAGCGCGCGGCCGGCGTTCTGCCGGAAATGATTCGGCTCTCCGTCGGGCTGGAATCGCTGTCGGATATTCTGTGGGACCTCGATCAGGCGCTCGAACAATCACAATGATCCGTTACGCTACCGTGCAATGGCCGTGGTTCGGCCTTTTGCTTTGTCTCGCGCTCCTGGGTCAGGAAGCGCTGCTCGCCGGTTTTCACGCGAGTCCATCGCTCATGCAATCGGGTTATCGCGTATTGGTAATGACGATCGGCGTCGTGTCGCTTGCGCTCATTGCGCTGCCGCCGCGGCGTATCGCGTATCTGCTTGCCTTTCTGGTTTGTGCGGCGCTGATGGCGTGGGCGTTCTGGTTGCAATATCACGAAGGTCTCGAGCCGTGTCCGCTGTGCATGTTTCAGCGCGTTGCAGTCAGCGCCGCAGGGGCAGTGTTCCTGATCGCGTTCATCCACAATCCCAAGCGAACCGGCGCATGGATTTACGCCGTGCTGATTGCGGTCTGTGCCGGCGCCGGCGCAGTTTTCGCCGGCCGCCAGATCTGGCTTCAGTCGCTGCCAAAGGACCAGGTGCCGGCGTGCGGGATGGGGCTCAATTACATGCTCGAGTCATTTCCCCTGCTCGACGTCATTACGAAAGTTCTCAGTGGAAGCGGCGAGTGCGCCGAAAAGGCTTGGGAGTTGCTCGGCTTGTCGATTGCCGGTTGGACGTTTGTGTTCTTTATCGCAATGATCGTCGCGGCGATGGCGCTCGCGCGGCGCGAGTAGCCTCGGTACGAGCGCGCTATTTCGCCGCCATCCGGATCGCGCCGTCGAGCCGGATCACTTCGCCGTTCAGCATCGGATTCTCGATAATCGCCCGCACGAGCGCTGCGAACTCGTCCGGCTTGCCGAGGCGCGGCGGAAACGGAACCATCTTCCCGAGCGACTCCTGCACATCTTTGGTAAGGCTGTCCATCATCGGCGTCTCGAAAATGCCCGGCGCGATCGTCATCACGCGGATACCGTGACGCGCGAGCTCACG
>DASPYC010000370.1:0-6049 GCA_035636955.1 Casimicrobiaceae bacterium | reverse complement strand
CCATACGCGAACCAAACGAGCGCCACTGCTTCGAGCGCAAGTACAACGGTAAAGGCGAGTTTCAAGCCGCTGGCATTGTCGAACCCTAGGCGCTCGCGCGATGCTTCCGCAATGACGCCGATCCCCCATTGCGTCACGAAGCTGCCGGTGAACATCAGCAAGTTGAGCGCAGTGTTCGCGCGCGCCACGAACTCCTTCGCAAAGCCGGCGCTCAGCACATTAAACGCCAGCACGTTGACCGCCGCGCCCATTCCGTAGAGCGACCACCAGGCATAGCTGCCCGGAATCGCAGCGAGTATCGCCGCAAGCGCAACGGTGTGCGTTGCAAATCCCGCGGCGAAGAGATGTCGTGGCGTGATGCCGCGCTTCGCGAGCCGCGATGAGAACATGCCAAGACCTAGATAACCCAGCATGATGACGACGCCGAGCACGAGCAGACGGTCGGCGGCGTCCGCGCGCGTCATCCCATCGACGTCGATCATCCACGGCACTGCCCATAAGCCTTGTATCGCCATGAACGAACCCATGCCGAATCCTGCCAGCGGCGCGATCCACCAGAAGCGTGGATTGGCGAAGATTTGTCGCACGCCGAGCCATTGCGACGCGAATCCCGGCGGATGCGACGGACGTTGAATATCGGGAACGCGCCAGGCGATGCCCAGCGCGACAATCAGCGTAACTGCGCCGAGCACGATGAAAATCGTCCGCCACGTCGTGACGTGCAACGCTGCCTCGAGCGGCGCAGTCGCAGCGAGCGCGCCGAATCCGCCGGCCACCATCATCCAGCCTGCGAGCGATGCTTGCCGCTCCGGCGGATACCACATGGCGATCGCCTTCAGCGGCGCCATCAGGCAAACGCAAACACCCGCGCCGATCAACGCGCGCGCCACGACAAGGCCCGGCAGCGTGTCGGCGAGGCCGAATGCGATCGCGCCGATCGCCCCAACGCCCAACAACACCGGCTCGACGCGGCGCGGACCAAAGCGGTCGAGCAGCATGCCTGCGGGAATCTGCATCAGTCCGAATGCAAGCAGATAGGCGCCGGTCAATAATCCGAGCGATGCCGGATTGAGCGCAAGTTCTCGTGTCAGATCGGGAGAGATCACCGCGTTTGCCGTCCGGTAGAGATACGACAAAAAATAAGCCGCTGCAAAGGCGAAATAGATCGATGTGAACCGATGGCCTCCCATGCTTACGGCACTCATGTCTCTCCGTTTTGCATTCAGGAGCGAAACATGAAATAGACGGCCCCCAGTAGACAGAGTCCGGCCCACAAGTAATCGAGCTTCAGCGGCTGTCCCATGTAGACGACGGCGAACGGCACGAACACGGCGAGCGTGATCACTTCCTGCATGATCTTGAGCTCGCCCAGCGACAACGCGGTGTAGCCGATGCGGTTGGCGGGCACCTGCAGCAGATATTCGGCAAGCGCGATTCCCCAGGACACGAGCGCCGCGATCCACCACGGCTTGTCCTGCAGATTCTTCAAATGGCCGTACCACGCGAACGTCATGAAGAGATTCGAGCACGACAACAGCACCGCGCAGGCGAGCGCCGGATGATGAACGATCGGAGCGTAATTCATTGGGAAATCGTGCGAATGGAGAGGCTCGCGGCTCGTCATTATCTCCGATCGGCGTCGCCGTTGCAGTTACAATCGCCGTTTCGTCGACACGCAAAGCCAATGATCGCCAAGACGAAGATCTATCCGCCGACGCTGTGGTTCACTACTATGCTTGCAGCATTTGCGCACGCCGATTCGCTCCAGTATCCGGAGACGCCGAAGAATCCGGTGCCGGAGACTTATCACGGCGTTACCGTCGTCGATCCGTATCGCTGGCTCGAAAACGACGGCGCTGCGGACGTCAAGCAGTGGTCCATCGCGCAGAACGTGCTCACCCGCCGATATCTTGACGCGATTCCGCAACGGCCGGCGATCGCGAAGCGCGTCTCGGAATTGCTGCACTCTGAACCCGTGCAGCATTACGATTTTCAATTTCGCAAGCAGCTCTTCGCAATGAAGCGGCAGCCGCCGCGCAATCAGCCCTCTCTCGTTGTATTAAAGCCCACCGGCACGCTCGAAAGTGAACGGATCATTCTCGATCCGTTGACGCTCGATCCGCGCGGGCGCACGACGATCGATTTTTATCGTCCCTCGTACGACGGCCGTTTCGTTATCGTCTCGCTGTCGCAGAACGGCAGCGAAGAAGGGACGGCGTACGTCTACGAGGTCGCGACGGGCAAGCGCTTGGCCGACACGATTCCAGGCGTGCAGTATCCGACAGCCGGCGGCAGTGTTGAATGGGCGAAGGACGGTCGCGGCTTCTGGTACACGCGTTATCCGCAAGGCGACGAACGTCCTCCAGACGATCGCCATTTCTATCAGCAAGTTTGGTTTCACACGCTCGGCACGCCGCGCACCAACGACCGCTACGTGATCGGCAAGGAATTTCCGCGCATCGCTGAGACTGTGCTCGAAGGAAGCCGTGACGGGCGCCATCTGCTCGCGATCGTGCGTAACGGCGACGGCGGCGAGGTTGCGTTCTACCTGCGAGCACCTGACGGTCGGTGGTCGACCGTGGCCGGCTTCACCGATGGCGTCAAGCAAGCCACATTCGGTGAAGACGGCAATCTTTACGCAATGACCATCAAGGACACGCTGCTCGGCCGCATTATCGCAATTCCGCTCGCCAAGCCGTCGCTTGCTGGTGCGCGCGTGATCGTTCCCGAAAGCACGATCGTGGCGGAAAGTGTCGTGGCGACGCGAACGCGTCTCTATGTCACGTATCGCAACGGCGGACCTTCGACGGTACGGATCTTCTCACTCGAAGGCAAGGCGCAAGGCGAGGTTCCCGTGGCACCGGTGTCCGATATCGAGATCGCCGAGCGTCTCGCGGGCGACGATGTTCTCGTGCGCACGATGAGCTATGTGCAACCGCGAACGATTTCACGCTATGAAGCGCGCCGCAATCGTCTGGTTCGCACGCAACTCGACGGCCGCTACGACTTCGACTTCGACGACGCGATTGTCATACGCGATTTCGCCGTCTCGAAAGACGGCACGCGCGTGCCGATCAACATCATCCATCGCAAAGGCATCGCGCTCGACGGCACGCATCCTGTGCTGCTCTACGGCTACGGGGGTTACGGCATCAGCATGGGGCCGTATTTTTCGCCGTTGCGCCGCTTATGGCTCGATTGGGGCGGCGTGTACGCCGTCGCGAACATCCGCGGCGGCGGCGAATTCGGCGAGCCGTGGCACCTTGCCGGTAACCTGACCAAGAAGCAGAACGTGTTCGACGACTTCGCCGCCTGCGCGCAGTTCCTGATCGACCACAAGTACACGCGTCCCGACAAGCTGGCGATTCTAGGTGGCAGCAACGGCGGTCTGCTGATGGGTGCGACGTTGACGCAGCATCCCGAGCTCGTGCGCGCGGTGGTGAGCGCCGTCGGCATTTACGACGCATTGCACTGGGAGGAGCAACCCAATGGCGCGTTCAACGTCACTGAGTTCGGTTCGGTGAAGAATCCCGACCAGTTCCGCGCGCTGTATGCGTATTCGCCGTACAACAACGTCAAGGAAGGCACCGCTTATCCCGCGGTGCTCCTGACCGCAGGGGACAACGATGGGCGGGTCGCGCCTTACGAATCGCGCAAGATGGCGGCGCGTCTGCAAGCTGCGACATCGTCGCCGCGCCCTGTCCTGCTTCGCACCGAAGCGACCGCGGGTCACGGAATCGGCACAGCACTCGCCACACGGATCGAGGAGGAATACGACATCTACGCGTTCTTGGTCGGCGAGCTCGGGATGACGCCGATCGGGAAACAGCGACAGCACTAGCTCGCGAGGGGCAGCGTCACCGTCACGTCGACGCCCAATGCATCTGACCGATTCGCCGCACGCGCGCTG
This sequence comes from Casimicrobiaceae bacterium, assembly GCA_035636955.1. Taxonomy (GTDB): domain Bacteria; phylum Pseudomonadota; class Gammaproteobacteria; order Burkholderiales; family Casimicrobiaceae; genus VBCG01. The sequence continues at coordinate 2,139 of DASPYC010000370.1, read as the reverse complement.
CCGCCGTGAAATTCGGCGACGAGTCGTACGATGTAGAGCCCAAGTCCGAGATGCGGCACGCTCGGCACGCTCGGCACGCGCGGCTCGGTCCGTGCGCGTTCGGGACGAAGCGACACCATCGAGTCGAACAGCCGATCTGAGATTTCAGCCGGCAGCAACGGGCCTTCATTAGAGACGACGAGATGCGCGACGCGTTCATCGCGCGCGAGCCGAATCTGGATCGCTCCATGCGTCGCAAATTCGACGGCATTGGCGACGAGCTTGTCCAGCATCTGCGCGAACAGCTCGGGGGCACCGCTCAATGGCACTTCGCCGTCCGGCAGCGTCAATGCAATGCTCGTCTCCGGATACGCGATGCGGTAGCCGTCGACGCATCCGGTCAGCACTTTGGCAGCATCGAAGCGTTCGCGCGGCGAATCCTTGACCGCGTGCTCGAGACGCGTCGCTTCGGTCATGTGCGCGAGGATCATCGTCAGCCGGTCCAGTCCGCCCTGTGCGCGCTCGATGTAGACGCGTGAATCCTGCGGAAGCGGCTGCGCCTTCAAATTCTCGAGCGAACTCCTCACGACCGCCACCGGCGTGCGCAGCTCGTGAGACAGCCGACTCGCCATCTTTTCCTGATAGCTCGCGTAATCGGTGAGCCGTTGAAGCACACTGGCGAAACTCCGCGACAGATCGCCGATCTCGTCACCGGCATCGGAGCTCGAAAGGCTTCGACGCGCGCGTCCTTGCGCGTCGATCGCCTGCTCGGCATCGTCGCGCAAGCGTCGAATGCGGCCAGATAGACGCGATGCGAAAAGCGTCAGCGCAACGGAACCGACGAGGAGCACGGCCAGCACGATGTTGAACAGACGCTCGAAGGCGCGATTACGCTCGGCCAGGATGCGGTTGCCGGTCTCCTCGACGATCACCACCCCTCGCACCTGATCGCCCAGCCAGATGGGATGCGCGGCCGAGACGATGACGGCGCGGCCGTCCGACGTGGCACGCCGATCCGTGGCGAGAATGCCGGACAGCGCACCTTCGACGTCGCGCCCGCGTGGCGATCCGTCTGTGATCGCATCGTCATGGAATTCGTCGGTGGGCTGCGTCAGAATCCGCTGGTAAAGCGGATGCGTGAGCGATTGCACGATGCTCGCCAAGCGGCGCGGCGCTTTCGTTTCCGGGTTTTCGTCATCAGCGCTCGGCCGCTTGAGCGATCCCGCGCGCGCAAGCACGACGCCGTTACGGTCGATGACCCAGATGCGCGCCGTCGTCCGCGACAAGCCCTGCACGATTTGCGCGATTTCGGGTGACGCCGACGGCGGCAACGGACCTTCGCCACCGGTCTCCTGCGCGCGATCGTGGGCGAAGGACGCAATCGGATCGGGCGGCGTCGAAAAGAGTCGCGGGCGATCGTGCAGCGCGGTGGCGACCGCCTGCGCCGTGCCGGCAAGCGTGCGCTCCTGTGCTTCGCGCAGGAAACGTTCGAGCTCGCGCACATATTCGTAGCCCAACCATGGCAGCACGAGAAACACCGTCAGCACCAGCAGCAGTTGCGCACGAATGCCGAGCGCGATTCGCATCGTTCTCAACCCGGGTCCGCTTGCCAGCGGTAACCGATGCCGTATGCAGTATCGATGCGATCGAACGACGGATCGATCGCCTGAAATTTGCGCCGGATGCGCTTGATGTGCGACGTGATCGTGCTGTCGTCGACGACAATGCTTGCATCGCGCATCAGGCTGTCGCGGTCCTTCACATGGCCCGGGAAGCGCGCGAGCGCGTGCACCATCCAGAATTCGGTCAGCGTCAAATCGACGCGCTTGCCGTTCCAGTCGGTCGTGAAGCGCTTGACGTCGAGCCGCAACGGCCCGCGCTGCAGAACATCCTCGGTTGAAGGCGGCGCCTGCAGCAGATCGCTCCGCCGGAACAGCGCCGATATCCGCGCGGCCAGATGCGGCAGGCTGATGTCTTTCGTCAGGTAATCGTCAGCGCCCAGGCGCAAACCGGCGACGATGTCGAAATCGGAGTCGCGCGCGGACAAGAAGATGATTGGCAGCGTCGCCGACAGCGCGCGCAATTCGCGACATAACGCAAAACCGCCGTCGACATCGTCGGCCAGCCCGATGTCGATCAACGCGAGATCGGGAAGCCTTG
>DASPYC010000369.1:0-1763 GCA_035636955.1 Casimicrobiaceae bacterium | reverse complement strand
GCGCGGTTCCGATTTGATCTTTCCGGCAAGCACCAGCCCGAAGATCTCGTCGGCCATCGCCGCAATGCTCGCGCGCGTTGAGGTAAACGTGACGAGCGTCGGGCGCGTCGCGAACAGAGAACCCTTTTGCGTCAGCAACATCAGATTGAACGGCGGAACCGGGCCCGAAGAGTTGCCGAAACTCACGAACAATCCGCGCGGTTGCAGGCAATCGAGCGATGCGGGAAACGTGTCCTTTCCGACGCCGTCATAGACGACGGGAACGCCTTTGCCGCCGGTGATCACCTTCGCGCGCTCGACAAAGTTCTCGCGCGTATAGACGATCGTGTGCGTGCAGCCGCTGGACTTCGCGAGCGCGGCTTTTTCATCCGAGCCGACGGTTCCGATCATCGTGACGCCGAGCGCCCGCGCCCATTGGCACGCGATCAAACCGACGCCACCGGCGGCGGCATGGAACAGGATTGTCTCGCCGCCTTTCAACGGAAATACTTGACGAAAGAGATATTGGACTGTGAAACCTTTGAGCATCAGCGTCGCCGCCGTGCGATCGTCGATGCCATCAGGCAGCTTCACGAGGCGGTCCGCCGACATCACCCGCTCAGTGGCGTACGCGCCGGGCGCGCCACCGCTGTATGCGACGCGATCGCCCGGCTTTACCCAATCGACACCGCTGCCCACCGCCTCGACGACGCCGGCGGCCTCGCTGCCGATGCCAGTCGGCAACGGTAGTGCATAGAGCCCGCTGCGATGGTAAGTGTCGATAAAGTTGATGCCGATGGCCGTTTGGCGGACGCGGGCCTCGCCCGGTCCGGGATTGCCGACCGCGACTTCTTCGTAAACCATGACGTCGGGTCCGCCGACGGCGTGAACGCGAATGGCGTAGGGCATGGGTTTCCTCGTAACGCTAATTTGAGAGTCAAAGTGTAGCCGATCGGTCGCCTACGAGCGTAGCGTCGCCATCAGCCGCGTCGGTGTGAGCAGCAGATCCAGCGCATCGCGAATATTCGTGCATACGATGTCGGCAACAGCGAGCGTTCTGGCAGCACAACCTTCGTCGCCAATGACGACGATGGACAGCTCGGCGGCATCGACAAGCGCCTCGTCATTGCGTCCATTTCCGATCGCGACGACTTCGTGCGCACCGCAGCCCTCGAGGAACGCACGCTTTGCCGCACTCTGGCCCGTGTCTTGCACGATATGCACCTCTACGGGAAGGCCGTCCAGTGCGGTGCGAGCGGTGCCCGTCGTATCGGCCGTCACGACATGGATCGCGAGTTGTCGCGCCAGTACCTGCAAGCGTTCCGCCACGCCGTCGTGGAGCTGCCCGTCGCGCGCAAGCGTGCCGTTGAAATCAATGATCGCTGTGGAAAGTCGCAGCGTCTTTGCGCCGGGAATGGCAATTTCGATCATGGCCTACCGTTTACGTTTCGCCCTCGACGACGCCATACTCGATCGGGATGCGCGCATAGAACACTCGCAAGTTTGCCTGACGAATGAGCGCCAGCACCCGATCGGCCTCAGCGTCGGTCACCGCGAAATCGATTTCGACCGTCATGTCGCCGGCGAGCTCGAAGAAATGCTCCTCGTGCAGCACGCCGTGACGTCCGAAGCCCGCAATCGCTCGAAAGGCCGAGCCGCCGTGAATGCCCAGTTTCTTTGCCTGCTCGAGCAACCACTCATAGAGCAGGATGTGATCGTGCTTGCGGTTCTCGTGCACATAAAATCGCAGTAATGTTCCGTTCATGGCGCTCCCAAATGAAAGA
>DASPYC010000368.1:0-2023 GCA_035636955.1 Casimicrobiaceae bacterium | reverse complement strand
GGCTCGCTGGCGCTGCCGCCCGGACCGTTTGGGCTGATGACGGTCCTGCCCGATCTCTATTTGATTTGGCAGACGCAACGGCAGATGGTCGCCGACATCTTCGAGCTCTACGGACGAACGCCGGAGCTCACCCGCACCCATATGCTGTATTGCCTGTTTCGTCACGCCGCAAGTCATGTATTGCGCGATGTGGCTGTTCGAACCGGCGAACGGTTGGTCGTGCGCCAGGTGTCCGCCAGCGCTTTGACGAGCTTGCTCAACAGCGTCGGCATCAGCGTCACGCAACGGATCATCGGAACCGCTGCCGGTCGTTGGGTCCCGATCGTCGGGGCGGTGGCAGTCGGAGGCTATGCGTATTGGGACACGATGCAGGTCGCGAAAACCGCGCGTCGTCTGCTTGCCAAGCTCGCTTCCACTAAGCCGGGCTGATTCTCGCATTCGATGTGCGGCCGCTTCGAACTGCATACGCATCCGGCGGCGATCGCTCTTGCGTTCGGACTTTCCGCGCCGCCCGCGCTGCGCCCGCGTTACAACATCGCACCGATGCAACCGGTGCCGATCGTTCGCCAGAATTCGGCCGGCGAACGCGTGCTCTCGGAGATGCGCTGGGGACTTGTGCCGCGCTGGGCCAAGGATCCGTCGATCGGGGCGAAGCTGATCAATGCGCGCGGCGAAGGTATCGCCGACAAACCTGCGTTTCGCGCGGCATTTCAGTGGCACCGCTGCCTGTTGCCCGCCGACGGCTTCTACGAATGGAAGGCGGTGAAGGGCGGCAAGCAGCCCTACCTCGTCGCAAGCAAGAGCGGCGCGCCGCTGGGACTTGCGGGCTTGTACGAGCGGTGGCTCGCGCCCGATGGCCAGGTGCTCGACACCTGCACGATCGTCACCACCGACGCGAACGACTTGTTGCGAGACGTGCATGATCGAATGCCGCTCATCATCGCGCCGGAAGACTACGCGCGCTGGCTGGATCGCTCGACAAGCGCCGTCACCGACTTGATCGCACCGTATCCGGCGGATGCGTTGCGCGTGCATCCGATCTCAAGCCGGGTCAACGCAGTGAAGAACGACGACGCTGCATTGCTCGAACGCGTCGATGAAGCGCCGGCCGAGGAAGGACCCGAGTCTGTTCCGGACGACTCCGAAATGCCCGAGCAACCTGAGCTGTTCTGACCCGCGTCTTGAAGATTTCCGAACTGAATCTGCTCGACCAAGCGCAATTCGTCGCCGCGCTCGCCGGCATCTACGAACACTCGCCGTGGGTACCCGAGCGCGCGTGGTCGCGACGGCCGTTTGCGAGCATCGATCACTTGCATGGGACGCTGACAGCGGTCGTCGCGGGTGCGGGAAAAGACGAACAACTCGCGCTCATTCGCGCGCATCCGGAGCTCGCGGGCAAAGCGATGGCCGAAGGTTCGCTGACAGCGGGTTCAACGGCCGAACAATCGCGCGCGGGTCTCACGCATTGCTCTTCCGACGAGCTCGCGTGCCTCCGCGAGCTCAACGCGCGCTACAACGATAAATTCGGCTTCCCGTTCATCCTGGCCATCAAGGGCTACGATCGGGTCGGCGTGATCGCCGAATTCGCTCGGCGCGTCGACAATGACATGGCCGCAGAGTTTGCGGAAAGTCTGCGCCAGATCGACAAGATCGCGCGTTTGCGACTCGAGGCGCAAATCGAAGATTGATGGCGACTTATTTTCAGCGAGAGAAATGATGAGCGCATCGCGTGACCACGTTCATCCGGTCGACGAAATCTTGGCTGCCGGGCCCATGTTCGCCGTCGGACTGCAGCACGTGTTGGTGATGTACGCCGGTGCCATTGCCGTTCCGCTGATTATCGGCGGCGCGCTCAAGCTGCCCAAGGATCAGGTTGCGTTTCTCATCAACGCCGATTTGTTCGCCTGCGGCATCGCCACGTTGATCCAATGCCTTGGCGTGTGGAAATTCGGCATCCGACTGCCTGTTGTCATGGGCGTCACGTTTGCCGCCGTCGGACCGATGGCCGCGATGGCGACGAGCG
>DASPYC010000367.1:0-4977 GCA_035636955.1 Casimicrobiaceae bacterium | reverse complement strand
TTCGGCAATCCGGATCTCGAGTACGTCAGGCGGTATCGAGGTCGACCATTTGCAATACGGCATCTTCGCCCTCGCGCCGTCAGCCGACCTCGCGATCACGAAGACCGCCCCCGCGTCGACACAGCCTGCGCGGCGGGGCTTTTTGTCGGACGAAAGAGAGAGTTCGGTAGCGGTGAAATCGCCGGATCGACTCTATCACCGTCCGGCCAGCACATCCTTCGCGCCGGCCGGCCGGAACTTCCAGGCAAGCGTCTGTTCGTCCACGCGCGGAGTATAGGTGATGCCCTCGCGCGTCGCCCACAGGTTCACTTGAAAATGCAGCGGAATGATCCCCGTGTCGTTGATCGCGAGCTCGGTTGCGCGCTGCAAATACGCTTCGCGCTTCACGTCGTCGACGGTTTGCAGCGCATCTTCGGTCAACGCGTCGACCTTGCTGTTCGAATAGCGGCCGCGGTTTGCGGTGCCATACCCTTTGTCGCGGTTGTAGGTCATCAGCAGTGCCTTCAATGCGGATGACGCCTCGCCGGTCCCGGTGCTCCAGCCGAGCAACATGAAGCTGAACTTGAGATCGGTCGCCTGCGTGAAATAAGTCGCCGACGGCATCGTAACGACTTTGGTGTCGACGCCGATGCGCGAAAGCATTTGCGCGACGGTCTGCGCGATCTTGGCGTCGTTCACATAGCGGTTGTTCGGCGCGTGGATCGTCAGGCCGAATCCGTTTGGATAACCTGCCTCGGCGAGCAGCTTCTTGGCGCCGTCGGGATCGTATTTCTCCGGTTGAAGATTTTTCGTCGAGCCGAACAGAAAATCGGCGACAAGTTGTCCCGAAGGGACCGCCTCGGCTTCCATCACGCGTTCGACGATTGCCGGCCGGTTGATCGCCTTCGACAAGGCCTTGCGCACGCGCGAATCCTTGAGCGGGTTTTTCGCAATGGGGGCGCCCGCCTTATCGGTGACAAACGGCGAGACGTCGCGGTCGCTGTCCAGGTGCAGATAGATCAGCCGATCGGCAACGACGCGTGAAACCGAAATGCGCTTATCGGATTTCATCCTCGCCGCATCGGACGTCGGCACATTCTCGATCACCTGCACGTCTCCCGACAAGAGCGCAGCGACGCGCGTTGCGTCGTTGGGAAGAATCCGGAGCGTAACCTTTTCCCACGGCGTTTTGCCGCCCCAATAATTGTCGTTGCGTGCGAGGTCGAGCCGATCGCTTTTCACATACTTGACGACTTTGTATGGACCCGTCCCGATCGCGGCCTTGCCGCTGTTGAAATCTTCCGTCGATGCGGAGGCGAACTGCTTCGAGATGATCGCCACCTGCGTCAAGTCGGTCGGCATTAACGGATACGGAGTCGCCGTCTTGAAGCGGATCGTGTAGGGATCGACAACCTCGATTTTCTGGATCTGTTTGGTGTACGCGGTGAAGGGCGATGGGCTGTTCAGCACTTTAGGGACTCGCTCGATCGATGCGACGACATCGGCGGCTGTGAACTCGCTGCCATCGTGGAACTTGACGCCTTTGCGCAGCTTGAATTCCCACGTTGTGGGATCAAGCGTTTTCCATTCGGTCGCAAGGCCCGGGATCGGCTGCGATTTTTCGTTGCGCTCGACCAAATAACCGTAGATGTGCGCCGCGACATTGTTGTTCGGCGTGAGGTTGTGATAGTGCGGGTCGATCGCGGTGACGTCGGTGCCGAGTCCGATGGTCAAGGTGGCTGAGAGCGCGGCGGTCGCAGCACCGTAGGCGCCGAGACTAACGAGAAAGCGGTACATGGAACGCATGGGTATTACCTCGGAATAACATCGGCACGTTCGGTTATGAGGGTCCGGCCCACGCCTTAGGCGTGTAACGGAAGGATAGCGCACGGGCCGCGTTTGTAACAAAAAGCAACGCCCCGATCATCCGTCAACGCCCTGCTTCAATGGGGCGTTTTTGGACTCGTGGTTCAGACTTGGCCCCGAAAAGCACCGGAACCTGCTCAAAGGGCGCTTGTCTACTATTAATGGAAAAGGAGACACACATGTTCCGACGAATTCTTCTTGCATCAGCCATTGCCGGTACGTTGGCAGTGGGTCTCGCTGTGGCACCCGCTGCCTCGGCGCGTGATTCCTGGAGCGTTTCGATCGGTGTTCCCGGCGTCGCCGTAACTGCGGGTTCACCGTATTATTACGGCCCGCACTACAGGCCTTATTACAGGCCCTACTACCGGCCGTATTACGCACCGCCTCCTGTCGTCTATGCGCCGCCGCCGGTTTACAGACCGTACGCGTACGGCTATGGACCGGCCTACTACGGGTATCGCTGGTAAACCAACCGTCAACGTTTTCACGTGAATTCGCCGGCTCCGCGCCGGCGAATTTTTTTGTCATTCGATTCCTTTTGTGTAAGGCAGCGGACACGGCGCGGCTCTGCGCTCGGATGTCCGCAATCATGGGCTCCACTCGCGCTCGCCGCGCCCTGTCCGCTGCCTTTCCACGCATCGTTTCGATTCGCTGCAATTGCGATCAGTCGACCGATTTGAGCGCCTCGAATCACGATAGTCGCGTCGAAGCGGGGTGAGCCGCTGCGCGAAGGGCGCCTGTGGCGCAGTCGGCAAAGTGGGCGGCGGGGCCGTGTCCGCGGCGTTGGGTCGACGCTCGCGGCCGCGCCGGGGTGTCCCGCTTTGACGACGTGATTTGCGCCACGCCGAAGCCCTTCGCGCAGCGGCTCACCCCGCTTCGAAACCAATTACGTACCGCGATATCGAATGCGGTAAATCGCCCCAGCCGTGTCGTCCGACACGAACAACGAGCCGTCCGGCGCGACGCTCACGTCGGCCGGCCTCCCCCACACGCGGTCGCCCTGCAGCCAACCTTCGGCGAATGGTTCGTATGCGACCGCTTTGCCAGTCGAGTCGAGCCGCACGAGCGTGACGCGGTAGCCGATCTTTTGGCTGCGATTCCAAGATCCGTGCTCGGCGATGAATATCTGATTGTGAAACGCCGCCGGGAATTGCGTCCCCGTGTAAAACCGCATGCCGAGTGATGCTACATGCGGACCGAGCTTGCGCGCCGGCGGCACGAATTCGCTGCAAGGATGCTGCTTGCCGAACTCGGGATCGGAAATATCGCCGCCGTGACAATACGGATAACCGAAATGCTGCGGTACTTTCGTGACGTGATTGAGCTCGTCGGGCGGCACGTCGTCGCCGAGTACATCGCGGCCGTTGTCCGTGAACCAAAACTCTTTCGTCCGCGGGTCCCAATCGAAGCCCACGGAATTGCGCACACCGCGCGCGACGATTTCGCGGCCGGAGCCGTCGGCATTCATCCGTTCGATGTGCGCGTAGCGTTCAGGATCGGCCTCGCAGACGTTACACGGGGCACCGACGTTTACATAGAGCTTGCCATCGGGACCGAAGGCGATGAATTTGCGGCCGTGATGTGCATCCGACGGCAACTTGTCTGTCACGACGACCGGCTCCGGCGGCGATTGCAGTCGGCGTTCAATATCGTCGAAGCGCAGAATGCGATTGACTGAAGAGACATACAGCGCGCCGTCGCGAAACGCGACGCCTCCCGGATCGCGCAACCCGGATGCGATCGACTGAACGCTCGCTTGGCCGCCGGCATTGGGCGCTGCGAATGCAAGCGCGTAAACATTTCCCGCGGACGATCCGACGAACAGCGTGCCGCGGTCGCCCCATGTCATCGCACGCGCACTGGGTACGCGTGCAACGAGCTCGATCGAGAATCCCTGAGGAAGCTTGATTTGATCCAGCGGAGGCGACTGGGCGGCGGACGATTGGCTCGCTGCAATAGTCGCGCATACGATCGCTGTGCCAGCGATTAGGGCCAGGGATTTGCTCATGACGCCGAAGCACACGTCCTCACTCCTTAAGCGCCACTTTACGGCCAGCGAGCTCTTGCATTAGCGCGAACTGCAGCGCGCTCAGCAAGTCCGGGTGGCTGGGGATGCCGAGCGACGTATGCAATCGAAGCTCGAACCCGACCGCTCCTCCACTTAGCGTTGTCAGTCTGACGACGGGCGTAGGGTCGCGCAAAACGTCGGGATTCGCTGCCGCAACTGTCAGCATCGCATCACGGACTGCGTTGAGATCGTTAGCGTACTTCGCAGCGATGACGATGCGAAGCTGCCCAATGCCGTGGCCGTGCCGCCAGTTCTTCACGGTCTCGGTGATGAGCTTCTGATTCGGCACGATGGCCGCGACGTTGTCGTTCGTCAGCACCGTCGTCGCACGCGCGCCGATCTCGACCACGCTGCCCTCGATACCACCGACATCCACGCGGTCGCCGATTTTCACGGGTCGCTCGAACATCACGATCAATCCGCTGACGAAGTTGCTCACGATATTCTGCAGGCCGAATCCGACGCCGACCCCGATCGCCCCTGCGACAACGGTGAAAGTGGTCAGATTGATACCGGCCGCCTGCATGATGATCATGAATCCGATCACCAGCGTCGTGTAGCGAACCAGCGAGCCGATCGTTTGTCGGGTCGTTTCCTCGAGGTGCGTATGCCCGGCGAGGCGGCGATCGAGCCAGCGCGTGAGAAAGCCGCTGAACCAGAACAAGGCGATCAGTCCGACCACAATGAAGCCGATGTCCCATAGCGTGATCGGCGTACCGCCAAGCGTAAACAGCCGCACGTCGAAGCGATCGAGTTCCTGGACCAGTCGTGGCGCTTCCATGTTCAAGGAGACCTGGTTTGTTGGCGCAATAAATTTAGACGCCCCTTGCCAACGGTCGTTCGCTGGATCTCATCGCAAATGACGGATTCAACGAAGAATTTCCTCGGGTAATCTTTGCAGCTGCCCTCTGGAAACGGCGCTACAATCGCCCTAGAAATAGCGAACGATCGAACGGTCAAGCGGACAGCACACTCGTGGATACCCTTGCCACCCAGGATGTCGGACGGTCCGATGCAAACATCGGCGCCGACGCGCTCGTTGGGCTTCCGCTGATCCGGCAATG
>DASPYC010000366.1:0-4057 GCA_035636955.1 Casimicrobiaceae bacterium | reverse complement strand
CGCGCGCGTCAATGCTTGCAATCCGACGACGACGCGCACCTCGCCATCGGTCGCTTGGCGCGCGGCGCGCGGCGCATGCGCGATCGCTTCCGGCCCGAACAACGCCGCAAGACGCATCAGCAGCAGCCGTTGCTCTCGCGGCGGCAAGTCCCCTGGCTGCGGCGCGTCTTCGTCGTGCTCCGGCAGCCAGCGCATTCGTTCGACGACACGCGCATAGATCGGCCCGGCGTCGAGGAACAGATTGCGGCCGCCCACGTGCGGCTTGTCGCGCCGGCGCAAGCCCTGCGCGCCCGTAAGGTCGATAAAGAATCCGGCGCCCTCGCCTGGCGGCGGCACGAGCCCCAGCGACGGCGTCCAGTCTTCGAGCTGGCGCGCCGCCCATTCCACTTGATCGGGTGTGAAGTTGCCCGAGTCGAGCCGCATCAGCAACAACGAATTCAAATATACCTGCTCGAGTGAAACGCCCGGCTTCGCGAAGGCGCCCGCCCCGAATACCAGTTGCTCGCGCTGCCAACTGCGTATGCGACCGAACTCGTAGAGCTCGTGAAAATCACGCCACTGCGCCGGAATCCAGTGACTGTAGCGAAAGAGGCGGAACTTGCCGTCGAGCCCTTTGTAGTGGACGAGTCGCACCAGCACCCACGGCAGGATTGCGCGCCAGCGCTTGCTTTCCGCACGCGGGAAACCCGACATCAGCGACGCGTGATATGCGGCGACGAACGCCTTGACGAGATCGAATACCGAGTGCCATAGCCGCGATTCGACGGCCGAACTTTTCTGATAGTTCGTGACGTACTGCTGTGTGAGCTGGGCGATGATCGGCTCGAGGCGCGCGTCGACCTTGAGAAGCGCTTCGACCTGCGCGGCGCCTACTTCCTTGCGCGCGCCCGGAAACTTTGCGACAAGCTCCAGCGCTTCCTTTTGGATTGCCATCGCGTCGCCGGTCGGAAGTTGCCCGATCCAGCGGTCCGCGTAACCCGGATTGCGCAGCGGATCCGCGAGTGACCTGACCCACGTGAACACCGTTTCAATCATCACGCCGGCGGGTCGGATCGCACCTTGCATTCGCGGCAGGCTAGCGCGTTACTGCCCGGCGACCGTCATTTTTGCGATGAGGATCGAGCCGGTGTGTCGCGATCCTCTGCGATCGACATCGCGGCCGACCGCGACAATGTCGCGGAACATTTCCTTCAAATTACCTGCGATCGTGATCTCTTCGACCGGATATGCGATGCGTCCGTTTTCCACCCAGAATCCGGCGGCGCCGCGCGAGTAATCGCCGGTCACCGGATTGACGCCATGGCCCAGCTGCTCGGTGATCAGCAATCCGCGATCCATCTGTTGGCAGAGACCATCGAGATCGAGCGTACCCGGCGTGACGACGAGATTATGCGCACCGCCGGCGTTGCCCGTTGTGGCAAGGCCGAGCTTGCGCGCCGAATAGCTTCCCAGAAAATAGCCGTTCAGAACGCCGCCGGTTACGAGATCGCGCCGGACCGTTGCGACGCCTTCGTTGTCGAAGGGCGCGCTCCCGCGCGCACGCGGCAAATGCGGTTCTTCGCGAATATTGACGATCGACGAAAAAATCCGGTCCCCCAGCGAATCGAGTAGGAAAGACGATTTGCGATACAGGCTGCCGCCGGACACCGCATTGACGAAAAATCCCAGCAGGTCGGCGGCTTCCGGCGCCTCGAAGAGAACCGGGCATTCGAGCGTCGACAGCTGGCGCGCGTTCAAGCGACGCGCGGTGCGCAGTCCCGCTTGCCGGCCCACTTCTTCCGCGGACAGCATTTCATCCGGCGCACGCGCAGCCGTGTACCAATAATCGCGTTGCATCGCACCGTTTTCTTCGCCGACGACGGCACAGTCGATGTGATGACGCGAGCTCTTGTAACCGCCGCGAAAACCGTTGGAATTGGCGTAGACAAATTCGGCTTCACCGCGCGCGACCGTCGCACCTTCGCTGTTGTCCAGTCGCGGATCGACTGCAAAGGCCGCCGCCTCCGCTGCACGGCCGAGCTCGATTGCGTGCTCGACGGAAAGCGCCCATGGGTGATACAGATCGAGATCGGGGGGATCGTGCGCGAGCCGCGCAGGATCGGCAAGTCCGGCGAAAGGATCGTCGGCAGTGAAACGCGCGATGGCGATCGCCTTGTCGACCGTCGCGCGAAGCGACTCGTCCGCGAAATCCGCCGTACTTGCATGCCCGCGCCGCTGTCCGATGAAAACCGTGACTGCAATGCCCTTGTCGCGGTTATAGGCGATCGTTTCGACCTCGCCTTTGCGGACCGTCACCGAAAGGCCGATTGCCTGCGAAACGTCCGTCTCGGCGGCCGTGGCGCCGCCGGACTTCGCGATATCGAGAATGGATTGCGCGATCCGGTCGAGCGCGTCCGTCGAAACGGGAAATTGTCCAGCGGCAGACGTTTCGGCGCCACTCGACTTCGCTGCCCGACGCGTAATGCTTAATGACGAAGTCATCGATAGCCTTTGCGAGCGAATGTCGCGCCGCGCGTGCGCTCCGAGCCCACGCCGCAAGCAGTGCTGAGCGCCTATGGGTATGATAGCAAAGCGCCTAGATCAACCCCGGTTCGACTGCATACTTTTGCATCATCGATCATGTTTCCGACCGAAAAGCGACAAAACGACGCGGACGACGTTCCGCAGGCGCCGTCCAAATCGGAGCGCAAGCGCGCCATGCACGAGCTGCAAGAGCTTGGCGAAGCGTTGATCGAGCTCGATCCGGGTCGCTTGGCCTCGCTTGATTTACCCGAACGCCTGGCTGATGCCATTGAACAGGCGCGCGGAATCACGAAGCATGAAGGCCGCCGGCGTCAACTGCAGTTCGTCGGCAAGCTGATGCGTAATGTCGATGCCGCGCCGATCAAAGCAGCACTGATGCAATGGCAGCGCGGGTCGAATGCGGCGCGTGCGCGGTTCGCGCGACTCGAGCATTGGCGCGACCGTGTGCTCGCGGAACCCGACGGGCTCGCGCATTTCCTCGCGGCGTATCCGAATGCCGACACCGCAACGCTTACGGTGTTGGTCAACGATGCGCGAGCGGAACGCTCCCGCGGAGGGCCGCCGCACAAATCACGCGCGCTTTTTCGCGCGCTCACTCGCGTTGTCGACGATGCGAACGAATCGTCAGCGGACGCGGCATCCGATTCGTCGGGCACCCGTACTTGAACCGCTTTCACCCGCGCACCGCTCATGTCTGAACTTTTGATCGGCCTCGTTTCGATCTCCGATCGCGCCGCGGCCGGCATCTACGACGACAAAGGAATCCCCAGTCTCAATGAGTGGTTCGCCGCCGCACTGAAGACGCCATGGCGCATGGAAGCTCGATTGATTCCTGACGAACAGGCGGTGATCGAGCGAACGCTGGTCGAGTTGGTCGATACCGTCGGCTGCCATCTCGTGCTCACGACCGGCGGCACCGGTCCGGCGCCGCGGGATGTCACGCCTGAGGCAACGATTGCCGTTGCGCATAAGGTGATGCCAGGATTTGGCGAGCAGATGCGTCAGGTCAGTCTCAAATATGTTCCGACAGCGATTCTTTCGCGGCAGGTCGCGGTCGTGCGGGGTCTTGCGCTCATCATCAACTTGCCCGGTCAACCGAAAGCGATCAAAGAAACGCTCGACGGCGTCTTCCCGGCGGTTCCCTATTGCATTGACTTGATCGGTGGACCCTACATCGAAACGCACGACGAAGCCTGCAAAGCCTTCCGGCCGAAGAGCGCAATCCGGCCACCGTCGTCTTGATCACAACGGTGATCGCAACGCCATTTCCCAACCAGCCGCCGCCTTACGAGGGGCGCAATCTCTATCTGAACGACGTCGCGTTGCAGGAAGCCGTCACCCGCGAAGGCGCTGCACACGCGAAGACAGAGCTCGAGCGCTGGGGCGAGACGCTTGGAAGTGCCGAATCGTTTGCGCTCGCCGACGCAGCCAACCGGAACCGTCCGCAGCTTCGAACGCATGACGCGCGCGGCGAACGGATCGACGTCGTCGAATTTCATCCTACGTGGCATGCGTTGATGCGTCTCGCGACGGC
>DASPYC010000365.1:0-1539 GCA_035636955.1 Casimicrobiaceae bacterium | reverse complement strand
GACGAGTCGAGAGCTCGTGCAAAGGCTGCACGCATCGCTCGATCAGCGGCGCATCGATGTCCCTTCAATCCGTGCAGCGCTTCTCGACGCGGATCACGAATTGGCCCGCGGCATCGCGCGAGAGACCGCGGGTTCCGGGGCGGCGACGGTCGCGCTGTGCGCGGGCGTCGGTCCTTCGCTCGCCGAATGGCTGATCGCATGGGTCGGCGACTGCCGGATCTATCGCACGCGCCCCACCCTTTTCGATCCTGCCGAGCTTTTGACGCGCGACGACACGTACGATCGTCTGGGCGAGCAACCACCGCCCGGCGCTTCGCCAAACGATCCTGCGCGGATGGTTGGCAACGGTGCCGTCGCAGCGCCCAATATCGAAAGGATCACGCTGCGTGACGGCGAAATGCTCGTGCTCTGCAGCGATGGTTTGCACAAGCACGTGCATGCGCATGAAATCACCGCCGCGCTGCGAACGCATGCGCCGCTGTCGCGTGCCTGTGAGCGACTGCTCGAGCTCGTGCGCTCGCGGAGCGGGACCGATGACGCGACATTGCTCGTGGTTCATCGGAAGCCAGCTCGCCGCCGTCGGTTTGCATGGATGGCAATGCGATGACCCCCGAGCAAATCGATCGCGTATTCGGCTGCAGCCGCCTAAAAATGGCGACGGGCGACCACGTCGAGGTGTTTCGCGAAGCGGTCGTCCCCGGCGAGCGGCGGCGCTACACGAAGCGCTTTCTCGATACGACCGATGGCCACTTCGCGCACTGGACGGAGCGTGAATGGCGTATTCTCGCGCGCCTCATCGGACACGGCATCGACTGCGTGCCGGACGTCGTGCAGTTCGATCGCGGCTCGGTTGCAGGCACGCAGCTCGTGCAGACCTACGACGCCGGCGTCACCGTCGATCAATGGGCGACGCTGTTGCCGCTGATTCGCGACGGGCGCGTGTATCGCCATGCGTTCGAGGACTGCGCGCATTGGTGGGCGCTCGCGCATCACGCGCTGACCGCGTTGAAGAAGATCCATCAACTGCAGCTCGTGCACCTCGACGTCAAGGGCGACAACGTCTGCATCCCGCTCGGACCCGCGAGCTTCGACTGCGACGCAGCCGGCGAGCGCCTCCAACCGGTGTTTGGCCAGCTCGCGCTCATCGACTTCGCGTTCGCGCTCGTGTCCGGGGAAGCGCTCACGCAACCGCTGCCGATCGGCTGGCAGCGGGAGTACGACTACCAATCGCCTCGGTTGCTGAAGGCTCTCGAGGAAGGCCGCAACGGCGATCTCGGGCTGACGCGGCAACTCGATTGGCGCTGCGATATGTACAGTCTCGCGGCGATGCTCAAGCGTTACCTGCCGGACGAAGGTGCCGTGCGCCAAGCTGCGGCAACCGGCTGGACCGGCGAGCGCTACGACGCTGCGAAGTCGTTGATTCTCGCGCTGCGCGAACATCACGATCGCGATGCGCCGCAAGCGTACCCGCATGCGGCGTTGATCAACACGACCGGCGCGCGGCTGCGCGAGAAGGATCTTGCGTCGTCGCTCGCTTCC
>DASPYC010000364.1:0-5418 GCA_035636955.1 Casimicrobiaceae bacterium | reverse complement strand
TCCAGCGCTTCTTGCGATGAAGCGGAATCGTCGCGCCGCTCGATCCGAGGATAGCCCGCGACGCGCAAGTTCTGGGCACGCACGGCGTCGTTGAAGCCTTCGTTGATGGCGTCTGAAATGACATCCGAGCGGACTTGCTGGCCGTATTGCTGCGCCACCATCTTGAGCGGCACCTTGCCCGGACGAAAGCCGGCAACCTTCGCAGTCTTGGCAAGTCGCGCAAGCCGCTTCTGCACCTCGCCTTCGATGTGCGCAACGGGTACCGCGACGTTCAAGCGGCGCGTGAGCTGATCGAGTGATTCCAATGTGGTTTGCATGCGTTGGCAATCCTTGCTAGATTCCTGCGCTCATTGGCGGAATCTTTTGGTGCGAAAGGGGGGACTCGAACCCCCACGGGCTGCCCCGCCAGCTCCTAAGGCTGGTGCGTCTACCAATTCCGCCACTTTCGCGAGCTGCAGCCGCCGTCGCCAAACCGATAAGTATAGTCGAACCTGTAATCTGCCGCCACCGATCGCGGCCACCGGTGGGGCGATTTCAGTGCCCATCAATCAGTTTGTTTGCCGCGTTTCCGGTCCAGCGTGTGTCGGTCGGTCATTACGAAAATTTTCCCGTCGCTTCGAAGATGGTTCCGGCGCGCTATCGCGGCGCGATCGTGGCGATTTACCGATTCGCCCGCGCGACCGACGATATTGCGGACGAAGGCGACGGCGACGTGCCCGCGCGCCTTGCGGCCCTTGAGTCCTATCGAAATGCGCTCGATGTCATCGAAGGCGGCGGCACGCCCACACTCCTGGCCGATCTCGCGCTCGCCGTCCGCGCTCATGCGCTGCCGCTGCACCCGTTTCGCGACTTGCTGAGCGCGTTTACGCAGGACGTGACCGTCAAGCGCTACGCGACGTTTGCTGATTTGCTCGATTATTGTCGCCGCTCCGCCAATCCGATTGGTCGCCTCGTACTCGCGGTGTACGGTGTGCCGTCCGGCGCACAGACGCCCGTCCTTTTTACGGCGAGCGATGCGATCTGCACGGCGTTGCAGCTGACCAACTTTTGGCAGGACGTTGCTGCGGACTACCAACGCGGCCGAATCTATGTGCCGCAGGAAGATATGGCGCGATTCGATATCGCCGAGTCGCAGATCGCGGACGGCCGCGCCGATGAAAAATGGCGCGCTTTGTTGGCGTTCGAAACAGCTCGGGCGCGCGCGTTGCTCGACGCCGGCCGCCCGTTGACGCGCGCATTACCGTTTCGCCTGGCACTCGAGCTCAAAGCGATCATCGCCGGCGGTTTGCGCGTATTGGATCGAATCGATGCGCGGGACGGCGATGTCTTCAAGGCACCGCCTCGCCTTACCGCGCACGATTGGATTGCCGTGGCGTTTCGCGCCGTCGTGCCGCGGCGCACGTCCTCGCGTCCGGCGTCGGTATGACTCCCGACAAGTATTGCCGCGACCGCGTCGCACAAAGCGGCTCGAGCTTCTATTACAGCTTTCTCTTTCTCCCGCCCGAACGCCGCGGTGCGATCACGGCGTTGTACGCGTTCTGCCGCGAAGTCGACGACGTCGTCGACAACATGAGCGATCCCGACACCGCGCGTGCGAAGCTCGCTTGGTGGCGGCAGGAAATCGGACTCACCTACGCCGGAACGGCGCGACACCCTGTCGGGCGCGCACTGCAAGCCGTCGTCACGCGCTACGCGCTCCCCGAAGCACATTTCCAGACGATCATCGACGGCATGACGATGGACCTCGAGCAGAATCGATATCTCGATTTCGCAGCGCTTGAACAATATTGCCATCGCGTTGCCGGCGTTGTCGGGCTCATGTCCGCCGAGATCTTTGGCTACGATCATCCCGACACCCGCGTCTATGCGCGCGATCTCGGCATCGCGTTTCAGCTGACGAACATTCTTCGTGATGTCGGCGAGGACGCGCGTCGAGGACGCATCTACTTGCCCCAAGACGATCTTGCGCGCTTCGGCGTCGCGCCCTCGTCATTGCTCGGCGGCAAAGGAACCGACGCGTTTCGCCGGCTGATGGATTTCGAAGCTGACCGTACGCGTGGATGGTATGCGCGAGCGCTTGCGAAGCTCGACGCGCGCGATCGCCGTTCGCAGCGCGCGGGCTTGATCATGGCGGCGATCTACCAGACGCTCCTTGACGAGATCGCTCGCGACGGCTTCAACGTGCTCGATCGACGGACGTCGCTTACTCCGCTGCGGAAGCTGTGGATCGCATGGAAGACCGCGCGCAGGAACGCATAACGATTCCGATCATCGGTGGCGGCTGGGCCGGTTGCGCGGCGGCGCTTACGCTCGCCAAGGGCGGATACCGCGTTGCGCTATATGAAACGGCTCAGGAGCTCGGGGGGCGTGCACGGCGAGTCGTGCGCGACGGAATGCCGCTCGACAACGGGCAGCATGTCTTACTCGGCGCCTATGCCGAAACACAGCAAAGTCTCGCGTTCGTAAATGCCGCGACCGAAGTGCCGTTCGTCCAGCGGCCGCTCGAGATTTCGCCGTTTGCCGAAGCGCAACGCGACGCCATTGCGCTTCGCGCCTGGCGTTTCCCCCCGCCATTCGCGCTCTTTGCCGGCCTCATGACCGCGCGCGGCTTGTCGTGGCGCGATCGCGTCGCCACGGCGCGCTGGTTCGCTGCGTTGCGAAAGCGTGCCTATCGGGTCGACGCGGAGATGACTGCCGCAGAGTTGATCGCCGCGGCGCCCGCGCGCGCTCGTGAGCGTTTGTTGATGCCGCTTTGCCTTTCCGCGCTCAACACGCCGCCCGTCCGTGCATCGGCGCAGATCTTCGCGAACGTTTTGCGGGCTGCCTTCGACGGTGCAGACGGCGCGAGCGACATGCTCTTGCCATCGACGGATCTTGCGGGACTGTTTCCCGACGCGATCGCGCGTTGGCTCGCCGCAAACGGTCATGACATTCATCTGCGCGCCGAGGCAACAATCGTGGATGCTGTCGAGCGCAGCCTCATCGTTCGAAGCGAGGACGCGGAGATCCGCGCGCCGTCGGCGATTGTCGCCGTCGCGCCGCATCAGCTTTCGCGCGCGTTCGGGTCCTCGGTCCGCTCTGATGGCTCCGTTGCTCGTGCAATCGAACAGGTTGATCGGCTCGAATGGGAACCGATCGTCACCGTGTATCTCGGTTATGGAGAATCGTTCGATATGCCCACAGGACTGGTGCAACTCGACGATACGCCGGGCCAGTGGATATTCGACCGCCGAGACATTCTCGCGCGCGCCAATGCCGCCGCCCCTGCGCTCGCCGCCCTCCTCGCCGTGGTCATCAGCGGTCGCGGAGCGCACACTTCGCTCAAAAACGACGCGCTCACGCAAGCGGTCGACGCGCAGTTGCGGCGGCTTCGCCCTGGTCTGCCGCGCGTCACATGGTCGCAAGTGATCGCCGAAAAGCGGGCGACGTATTCCTGCACGCCGACTGCCGCGCGACCGCAGCCTGGTCGACTTGCTGCGGGAATTTATCTCGCCGGCGATTACACCGATCAAACATTCCCCGCCACGCTCGAGGCGGCCGTACGGAGCGGGCGCATCGCAGCGGAACAGCTCATGCACGACCTACACAACGAGTGCTAATCGACGAGATCCCGGGCGCGTTCGCGCAGCAGGTACTTCTGGATCTTGCCGGTGACGGTCTTCGGCAGCGACCCGAATACAACGGTCGTCGGCACCTTGAAATGCGCGAGATGCGCTCGGCACCACGCGATGATATCGCTCGCGCCGATCTCCGCTGCGCCGCTCTTGAGCGTCACGAACGCACACGGCGTCTCACCCCAACGCGGATGCGCTCGTGCAACGACCGCCGCTTCCATGATCTGCGGATGACGATACAAGCATTCCTCGATCTCGAGGGAGCTCACGTTTTCGCCGCCGGTGATGATGATGTCCTTCAAACGGTCCTTGATCTCGATGTAGTTGTCCGGATGCCAGACCGCGAGATCGCCGGTCCGATACCAGCCGTCCGCGAACGCCGCCGCAGTTGCCGCTGGGTTCCTGAAATAGCCTTTCATGATCGTATTGCCGCGAAGCATCACCTCGCCCAGCGTCGATCCATCGCGGGGTAGAGCCGCAGCGGTCTCCGAATTGCCGACCTGAAGGTTCGCAAGCGTCGGCATCGCCACACCCTGTCGCGCCATTCGCTGCGCACGCTCAGCCGCGGGAAGCGCGTCCCAGTCGTTCTGCCATGCGCAAAGCGTTGCCGGCCCATAGGATTCGGTCAATCCGTAGAGATGCGTCACGCGAAAGCCCATTGCCGCCATCGACTCGATCACCGCCGACGGCGGCGCGGCGCCGCCGGTGGCGACATCGACACGATGGTCGAAGCGCACTTTCACGTCGTCGGGCGCATGGACGAGCATGTTGAGCACGATCGGAGCTCCGCACATGTGGGTGACGCGATGCTCACGGATCGCCGCGAAAATCCGCGCTGGTTCGACGCGTCGCAGGCATACATGGGTGCCGCCCGCCGCCGTAACGGCCCAGGTATACGTCCAGCCGTTGCAATGGAACATCGGCAGCGTCCACAGATAAACGCTGTCGGCGTCGAGCCGAAACGCAAGCGCATTTCCGAGGGCGTTCAAATACGCTCCGCGGTGGTGGTAGACAACGCCCTTCGGGTCGCCGGTGGTCCCCGATGTGTAGAGAAGCGACAGCGAGTCCCATTCATCCAAAGGGCCGGCCCACGCGAAATCGGCATCGCCTTCGCGTAGAAACGCTTCGTAGGTCAACTTGCCCAAATATTCCCCGCCGGGACCTTCGGCATCATCGATGTCGACGACCAGCAATTCTCGTTGCGTCGCGTCGAGCGCCGTCCGAATGCTCGGTGCGAATTCGGGATCGGTTATGAGCACGCGCGCTTCGCCGTGATCGAGGCAGAACGCGATCGACCGCGCGTCGAGCCGCGTATTGAGCGCATTGAGGACAGCGCCTAACGCCGGCACGGCGTAATGCGCTTCGAGCAGCGCGGGCGTGTTTGCGGCCATCACGGCGACCGTATCGCCGCGCCCGACACCGCGGCCCGCCAGGGCAGAAGCCAAGCGCCGGCAGCGTGCTTCGAATTCGCGATACGTATACGCGAGCCGACCATGGCGAACTGCAACGCGATTCGGCCAGATCGTCGCGCTGCGTTCGAGGAACGTCACCGGCGAAAGCGATACGTAATTTGCCGGATTCTTGCCGAGCTCCGAATGCGGGTGTTTGGCGTCCATCGGTTGCTAAGGGCGCGACGGCGGCAACGCGATGCCTGCGCCTAGCGCGCGTTGCATCAACACCGTGTCGAGCCAGCGCTCGAATTTGTGGCCCACGCCGACCAGCCGACCCACCTCCGCGAAGCCGTGTCTCGCGTGCAGGCGCATCGACGCTGCGTTATCCGCGCCGCCGATGATCGCGATCATCT
>DASPYC010000363.1:0-5495 GCA_035636955.1 Casimicrobiaceae bacterium | reverse complement strand
AAGACGTTGGTGGACGAGCGCCGCAAACATCCGGGCGATAGCGATACCGACGTCTTGACGCGGCTGATCGAGGGTGAAGAAAACGGCGAGCGATTGACCGAATCCGAGCTTCTGCACCAATGCATTTTTCTGCTGAATGCGGGCCACGAAACCACGACGAACCTGATCGGCAACGCGCTGCATGCGCTCGCCGAATGGCCAAGCGAGAAGGCTTTCCTGATCCAATCGAGTCACGACGCAGAGCCGATGCGGATCGCGGTCGAGGAGTTTCTACGCTTCGAAAGCTCGAACCAGCTTGGCAATCGAATCACGACGCGTGAACTCGAAGTGGGGGGCGTCACGCTGCCGCCGCAATCGCGAATCACGATGTGCATCGGTGCCGCCAATCGCGATCCGGCACAATTTGCCGATCCCGACAGGCTCGATTTAACGCGCGAGCCGAACCGTCACATTGCGTTCGGGTTCGGCATCCATACCTGCGCGGGAATGAACCTGGCGCGCCTCGAGGCGCGCGTTGCGATCGCGCGATTTCTGACACGCTTTCCGAACTATGCGCCCGTCGGCGATCCCGTCCGTGGCGGGCGTGCGCGTTTCCGCGGTTTTTTGCATCTGCCCGCGCGAGTGGGCTGAAGGCAAAGCCCGCAAGGGCGCGTCCACGAGCGCGGGTGAGGCGCCGACGGGACGTGCTTCGTTGCAGAACGTTCCCCAAAAAGGCGCCGGCACGTGTTTCGTCGTTGTAATCGCGATGTGGTAATCTCGAAACGCTCGCGCACAGCGCCCGCTGGCGAACAGCGCGACGCGTGACGTCATGACGTTCCTGTGGCCACAAATGCTGTTGTTGCTGCTGCTAGTGCCGGCGCTCGTCGGCGGCTACGTGTGGCTTTTGCGGCGAAAAAAGAAGGAAGCGCTCCGCTACGCGAGCCTTAGCCTCGTCAAAGAGGCGATCGGTCCGGGCCAGACAGTCCGGCGCCATCTCCCACCGGTACTGTTGCTGTTGTCGTTGATCGCCGCGGTCATCGCGATCGCGCGGCCGACCGCCGTCATCACGCTCCCGTCGAAACAGCAGACGATCATCATGGCCATGGACGTGTCGCTCAGCATGGGCGCCCGCGACGTCGACCCGAATCGGATCACCGCCGCGCAGGCTGCGGCGAAAGCGTTCGTCGCCGATCATCCGCCCGAAGTGCAGATCGGCATCGTCGCCTTCGGCGCGACGGCGTCCCTCGTGCAGCCCCCGACGCGAAGCCGCGAAGAGCTCCTTGCAGCGATCGACCGCTTTCAATTGCAACGCGGAACCGCAACCGGCAGCGCGCTCTACGTCGCGCTGTCGACGCTCTTCCCTGATTCCGACATCGATCTCGAGTCGCTGGTATTCGCCGGCGGATTGACGCGAAACGGCACACGTGGCGCAAAAGTCGACAAAGCCAAGTCGGATAAGAAGCAGCCAGCACCGGTCGCGCCGGGTTCGTATACGTCGGGGGCGATCATTCTCTTGAGCGATGGTCGCCGGACGACCGGGCCCGACCCGCTCGACGCCGCGCGGTGGGCCGCAGATCACGGCGTTCGCGTCTTCACCGTCGGTTTCGGGACTGCGGAAGGCGGCACGATCGGCTTCGAAGGCTGGTCGGCGTATGTGCGTCTCGACGAAGAGACGCTGAAAGCGATCGCAGATATCACCCGCGGCGAATATTTCTACGCGGGCACGGCGGCGGATCTTGCCAAGGTTTACCAAGCGCTCAATGCGCGCCTCGTCCTCGAGAAAAAAGATACCGAGATTACTGCGCTGTTCAGCGCCGCGGCTGCCGCGTTTGCCCTGGTCGCGGCGGCGTTTTCATTGCTGTGGTTTCGCCGCATCGCATAAAAGCCAGGCAAGACCTAGGAAGAGCGACCTCAACGACCGGGCTTTCGCCGGGTCGAACATGTGGAGGGTATTGATGAAGAAGAAAGCGCTCGCGGCGCTCGCCGCAGCGTGCCTCTCGTTTGCCGCGGGCGGCGTTGCTGGGCAAGTGAAGATCGGCGTCATCGTGTCCGCTACCGGGCCGGCAGCCTCGCTCGGCATCCCCGAAAAGAACACCGTTGCGATGTGCCCGAAAACAATTGGCGGGAAAAGTGTCGACTACATCGTGCAGGACGACGGAACCGACACGACCAATGCCGTTCAAGTGACGAAGAAGCTCGTGAGCGAGAACAACGTCGACGCGATCATCGGCACCAGCACGACGCCGGCGACGCTCGCGATGCTCGACGTCATTGCCGACGCCGAAACGCCGACCATTTCGCTGGCTTCGTCGATCCGCATCATCGATCCGGTCGATGCCAAGCGCGCGTGGATGTTCAAGACACCACAAACCGACGTGATGATGGCGGGCGCGATTCTCGAGCACATGGCGAAGTCCGGCGTCAAATCGATCGGCTACGTCGGGTTCAACGATGCGTTGGGCGAAGCGTTCTTTGCCGAGGTCGACAAGGCCGCGAAGACGCGCGGCGTTCCGCTCGTGGCCAACGAGCGCTTTTCGCCCAAGGACACGAGCGTTGTCGGCCAGACGCTCAAGGTGATCGCGGCGAAGCCCGATGCAGTCATCATCGGCGCCTCCGGCACGCCCGCAGCGCTTCCCGCGCGAACGCTTGTTGAGCACAGTTACAAGGGCAAGCTTTATTTCAATCATGGCGTTGCGAACAACGATTTCCTTCGCGTCGGCGGCAAGGACGTTGAGAACGCGTTCGTGCCGGCGAGCCCTGTGATCGTCGCGTCGCAGCTGCCGGACAATCATCCATCGAAAAAACTTGCACAGGAATACGTGCAGATGTACGAGGCAGCGAACGGGCCGGGCAGCGTGGCCGCGTTCGGCTCGTACGCGTGGGACGCCTGTCTCGAGCTTGCGCATGCGATTCCGCAGGCACTCAAGACAGCGCAGCCGGGCACGAAGGAGTTTCGCCGCGCGCTCCGCGACGCGCTGGAGGGCATCAAGGAATTGGGCGTCACCAACGGCGCTGTCAACATGAGCAAGGCCGATCATTTAGGGCTCGACGCGCGGGCGCGCGTGATGGTGCAGATCAAGGACGGTAAGTGGGTGTTGCAACCGTGACGCGCTGATCGCCATCCTTGCCGAACACACCTCGCCTAGGTTTGATAAGGCGGATGGTCATCCTCGACGCGTCATACATCAAATCCGGCCGCAACTCGAATTTCCTTCGACCATCGTCCGGTCAATAGTGCAATGAAGCGCCGCGCGATTTCCGGATCCCCAGCGGGGCGCGTGACAGCGGCCGCATAAACGGTCGACAGGTCCAGTCCCGATGGAAGGGAGCCCACGGCTGTCACGCCGCGGGTGTATCGGATCTCTGTCATCTGCGTGCACCCGATGTCGCCGCGCTGACCCTCGTCCGCGAGCGCACGCATCGCCGTCGCGCCGTTGGGAAAGGGATGTAAACGCGGCGCCACGTCCCTGTCGATGCCCAGCGATTGCAGCACCTTCATGAAATGGACGCCGGCGGTAGCGCGTTCGGGATCGGGAAAGTAAATGGCGTCCGCCATGATGATCGCGGCACGGAGCCTCGCCGCGTCACTGATATCGGGAAGCGTGTCGCCGTCGCGAACCGCAATCCCGGTGCGAACCGCGCCGATCGGCGCCACTGTATCGACGAGCACGCGCCCTTCGTTCTCGAGCGCGCCGATCAACTTTTGCGTGAGCACGACCACGTCGCAGCTGGCGCCGGCGTCGAGCGCTTCTTTGATGGCGCCGACAGCTCCGAACGTCGCAATAATCTCGGCGCCGGTTTCGTCTCGCCACGTCGGCGCCAACGCTTCGACGATTCCTTTCGCGGCGCCGGCGCTCAACAATCGCAGCGGACTGCTGGCCTCGGCCCTTTGCTCGTTCATCGCGATGTGCAACGTCAACTCGTCGGCCTCGAGCGTCGACTCGTATCGCTGCCGATCCCCGCCGCGCGGGGCCCCTCGTCAGCTACTCGCGCCTCGGCCTCTTGCTCTTTCATCGCGATGTGCAACCTCAACTCGTCGGCCTGGAGCGTCGACTCGTATCGCTGCCGATCCCCGCTACGCGGGGCCCCTCGTCAGCTACTCGCGCCGCTACTTGTCCGGCTGCGCGCCCGAAATCTTCACGATGCGCTCCCACTTGACGACGTCGTCGCTCATGTATTTCCCGAATGCTTCCGGCGTCATCGTCATCGCAACCGCGCCTTGCTTTGCCCATTCCGATTTCACGTCCGGCTGGCTCGCGATCTTCGTGATCTCAGCACTTAGACGGTTGACGATCGGCGGCGGCGTTCCCTTCGGTGCGACGATGCCGAGCCAGATCGTGGCTTCGTAGCCGGGGACGCCGGCCTCCGCGATGGTCGGCGTGTTCGGCATGACGGACGAGCGGATCTTTCCCGTCGTACCAAGCGCTTTCACTTTGCCGGCAGCAACCTGCTGGCTCATCGTCGTGACAGCATCGAGCATCATGTCGACCTGACCGCCAAGCACGCCGGTACGCGCGGCCGAGCTCTCTTTATAGGGCACATGAACGATATCGACGCCCGCCATCGCCTTGAACAATTCGCCGGCCATGTGGTAGGGCGTGCCGGGCCCTGATGACGCGTAGTTGAGCTTGCCTGGTGCAGCCTTTGCAAGTGCAATGAATTCCTGCAGCGTATCGGCCTTGACCGATGGGTTCACGACGAGAACCAGATCGGAATAATTGATGGGCGCGACGGGTGTGAAATCACGCAGCAGCTGGTACGGCCGATTCGGCAACAATGACTCGTTGACCGTGTGTGTATTGGACATCACGAGGAGCGTGTACCCGTCGGGTGCGCTTTTCGCGACGATCTCGGTGCCGAGCACGGCGCCGCCTCCCGGTCGATTCTCCACGACGAAAGGCTGGCCCATCGCTTCCTGCAAGCGCTGCGCGAGAAAGCGGGCGTAGACGTCAGCAGGGCCTCCCGCGGCAAAGGGAACGAGAAGCTTCACCGGCCGGCTCGGGTAATCCTGCGCCGTCGCGGTCGTTGATATCACTGCGATTACGATGCCGACGCAAAGATTGACGATGGCGCCGAACATTTGCCCTCCCTTGGACACGTCGCGAACGAGCGCAATCTAACCGATCGGCCAAAGAATCGCCACCGCGGATCGGGTTGGATAACATCGCCGCGGGACTATACTGATTGCATATGTTCGAGGATGCGATGCCGCCGACAACGATCGCCAGCGTCGGAGAAAAACGCGCAGCAACGGAGCCCGTCACGCTCTCCTACGACGCGCTTGCGACGATCGTCGACGCGAGCGACGACGCGATTATCGCCGAGTCCCTCGACGGCGAAATTCTGATCTGGAGCGCAGGCGCAGAACGAATGCTGGGCTTCACCGCTGCCGAGGCGATTGGCGCGCGAATCGATCGGCTGCTGTGCGAAGAGTCGACGATGTCCCGTGCCGATTTCGCGACCAGGTTCGCAAACGGCGACACGATTGCACCGTTCGAAGCTCTGTTTCACCGCAA
>DASPYC010000362.1:0-3084 GCA_035636955.1 Casimicrobiaceae bacterium | reverse complement strand
CCGGTCGCGGGCGGGACTGTCCTGGCAATCGCCACGGTGGGCCTGCTCGCAAATCTTGCGTCGGCGTGGATCCTCTCGCGTGCTTCGTCATCGATGAACACGCGCGGGGCTTTATTGCACGTTCTCTCCGACGTGCTGGGATCGGTTGCCGCCATCGACGCCGGTGCAGTGATCGTCGCGACGGCGTGGACGCCGATCGACCCGATCCTGTCGATCGTCGTTTCGCTGTTGATCCTGCGTTCGACCTGGCAGCTCTTGGCGCAGTCGACCGGTGTGCTGATGGAAGGCGTTCCCGCCCATTTGGACTATGACGCCGTCGGCCGAGCGCTGTCGCGTGTCGCCGGCATTACCGGGGTTCACGATCTTCATATATGGCACATGGGCTCGGAGCGCGTTGCGCTCTCCGCGCACCTATCGCTTGCCGATGCCGCCGAATGGCCGGTGATCCTCGCGCGGGCGCAACGGCTGCTGCTGGACAATTACGGGATCGAGCACGTAACGCTGCAACCGGCGTGGCCGCCGCCAGTTCGCTTCGGCGATCGCCGCGTCATTCCGATCGCGACAGACGACGAGAAGCGCTAGAGGCTCAAATCCACTTGGCGAGGCGGAAACGCCAGAACAGCAACGCGTCGACCGCGATCATGAACGCGATCGCGAGTGGATAGCCGAACGAAAGTTCGAGCTCCGGCATGTTCTTGAAGTTCATCCCGTAGACGCCCGCAATCAGCGTCGGCACGGTGATGAGCGCGCCCCAGGCCGCAAGCCGTTTCGTCACTTCATTTTCAGCCAGGCTGATAAGCGCGAGATTGACTTGCGTCGCCGTCGTCAGCATTTCGCGGCTGCTTTCGATCGCGCCGTTGATCCGCGACAGGTGGTCATACACATCGCGAAAATATTCCTGCGTGCCCTTGCAAAGCTGCGGAACGCGCCCGCCATACAGCTTGCCGACTGCTTCCATCAACGGCGCGATCGCGTGCTTCAGCGTCATCAGCTTGCGCTTGAGAACATACAGCAATTCGAGTCTGTCGCGGACCGACGTCGATGCGGTTGAAAACATCTGCTCCTCGGCGGTTTCCAATTGCGTTTCGAGATCGTCCAGCACGGGAAAATAGCGATCGACGATATTGTCCATCAGCGCGTACAAGACGAAGGCCGATCCGTGGCGCAGCAATTCGGGCTCGTGTTCCGCGCGCGCGCGAACGGCCGCGAATCCGAGATGTGTCCGATGGCGTACGGACAAGACGTAATTCTCGCCGACGAAAACATCGACCTCGCCTACCAGAAGATCGTCGCCGCCATCGTCGGTCTTGATCTTTTCGATCGGCTGCAGAACGGCAAACAGCGAATCACCGTACTCCTCGATCTTGGGTCTTTGATGGCCTGAGCGCGCATCTTCGACTGCGAGTGGGTGCAGGTCGAACTCCTCGGCCATCTGGTCCAACTCCTCGCGGCTCGGCTCGAAGAGGGCCACCCAGACGAAGCAATCGGGGCGTGTGACGTATTCGCTGATGTCCTCGACTGGGATATCGGCGAGCTTGCGGCCGTTCGCGTAGACAACGCAGCTGATCAGCATGGCGCGGATAGATTGCCTTCCGGCCGCATCATAGCGGCGCCACGCAGGCCGCGCCACCGCGTTCTCGACGATCGGATGGCCTCGCTGCGCGCCAACGGGTAACATCGACGGTTTCATGCTGAACAGAATGCAATCACGGCACGGAGCCGACATCTTGCGATGATCATCCAATCGCTGCTCGATACAGATCTTTACAAATTCACGATGATGCAGGTCGTGCTGCATCATTTTCCGGGCGCGCAAGTCGAATACCGATTCAAATGCCGCAACGCCGATGTTCCATTGGCACCCTATATCGGCGAAATCCAGGACGAAATTCGGCAGCTCTGCTCGCTCAGATTCAGGCGGCGCGAGCTCGATTATCTTCGCCACTGGCGCTTCTTCAAGAGTGACTTCATCGACTTGCTCGGGCTCTTCCAGCTCGACGAGCGGTTCATCAACGTGACGCGCATCGAAGACACCGAAGAAATCGACATCACGATCAAGGGCCCGTGGCTGCACACGATCATGTTCGAGGTACCCGTTCTGGCGATCGTGTCGGAAATCTATTTTCGCAACATAGTCGCAACGCCCACCTTCGATGAAGGCAGGCGCCGGCTCGCGGGCAAGATCGAGCGCATCAACGGTGTGGCAGATCCTGCATTTCGCATCGCCGATTACGGCACACGCCGCCGTTTCTCGCGTGCATGGCAGGACGAGGTCGTGGCAACGTTGAAGGCCAAGATCGGCGAGAAATTCGTCGGGACGAGCAACGTCATGCTTGCGCTTGAACGCGGTCTCACGCCTCTTGGAACGATGGCGCATGAATACTTGCAGGCGTGCCAGGCGGTTGGGCCGCGGTTACGCGACTCGCAGGTGTTTGCGTTCAATACCTGGGCGCGCGAATATCGCGGCGACCTCGGCATCGCGTTGTCGGACGTCTGCGGAATGGATGCGTTCCTCCGCGACTTCGACTTGTTCTTCTGCAAATTGTTCGATGGCGTGCGCCACGATTCGGGCGACCCGTTCGAATGGGGCGAGAAGCTGATCGCGCATTACCAGAAGATGCGGATCGATCCGCGCACGAAGGCGATGGTGTTCTCGGACAGTCTCACGGTTCCGCTCGCGATCCGACTGTTCGATTATTTCCGCGGGCGCAGCCAGACGGCGTTCGGCATCGGCACGAATCTGACAAATGACCTTGGCTACGAAGCGCTGCAGATCGTGATCAAGATGACGCGCTGTAATGGACAGCCTGTCGCCAAGATCAGCGACGAGCCATCGAAGGCGATGGACTACGACCCGTCGTACGTCGCCTACCTTCGCGAAGTGTTCCAGGTGCCGGCGCCGAAGGTCGAAGAGCCTGCGTAATCCGTTTCGTTCGTTTCGTTTCGAAGCGGAGCGAGGCGCTGCGCTCAGGGCTTCGACGTGGCGCAAATCACGTCGTCGAAGCGGAAATTCCGGCGCGGCCGTGAGCGTCGACCCAACGCCGCGGACACGGCCGCGCCGCCCGCTTCGCCGACTGCGCCACA
>DASPYC010000361.1:0-1800 GCA_035636955.1 Casimicrobiaceae bacterium | reverse complement strand
GCGCCGGCCCGGGCACGAAAGTCGTGTGTCTCGGCAACATCGCCCAGATCGACACGCCTTATCTCACCGAGGGGAGCTCCGGCCTCACGTACGTCGTCGACCGTTTCAAGGGCTGGTCGCATTCAGGGCATGTGACGCTGCAACGCGGCGAGCGCTCGCGGCTGGCCGACCACGCAGCGGAGGCGCTGTAAGCTTGGGGGCGGCTCGCCGTCACGAGTGAGCGATGCAATGTTGAGCGTTTTTCATTGGCTTTCGCATCACGCGTTGTTCATCGCAGTGCTCACGACTTTGGCGCTGACGGCGTCCGCGCAACCTCATTGGTCGATCTCGCCGCCGATCATCCGGGAGTCGAAGCCCGCCGCGCCCGACGCATCGAATAACGCGACGCCCGCGCCGATGCGCAAGGAGGAAGCCCGCGAGAAAGAGGAGTTTTCGCGGCTGACGATCGAGCGCATTTTCGTCGAAGGACCGGCCGAGAACCGCCGGCTGAGTCGAAAGTATGACGAGCAGCGCTTTGCGGCCGCACTCAATCGCGGCAATCCTGAAGTGCCGGGCGGGAAAATCCGCCACGGCGCGTTCTACGACGGCTTCGTATACTGGGGAAACGATCCGTCGAGCTTTTTGTGGTTCAACACGGTCAACCCTCTTCGCGACCGGCCGCCGCCGAAGTGACGGCGCCTCGTCATTGGCTCCGAGCGAAGTTTTCAGGCGATCGCCGCACGGGCTGAAAACCGCACAAATGGAGCGCCAGACACCGGCGCATCGGACAACGCGCGCTGCGTGGCTTCTAGATACTGATGGCCATAGCGCTGGTCGGGCTCGAGATGAGCAGCCTCGGCCCACTCGTTCCATGCATTGATGAACAGCAGGCGTTCCTCGGGAACACGCTTCTCGAGCGTGCGCGCGACGAGCTCGCGCAGCCATATTTCATAAATCTCGGGCGTTGCGTGAATGAAAGTCAGCGCGTGGTCGGGCATGCGGGCGGCGTTGTCCCAGCCAGGCATCGCCGTTCGATGCACGATCCACGCAGGATCGATCCGGGCAAGTGAGTCGATGACATACCGCCGATAGTCGACGATCGTGCCATCGAAATCGGGATTGGTGATCTGGACTTGGGCGTTGACCGGCGGCGTACGCACGCCGTGCGGTGGAAATTCTACAATCGCGTCGAATCCGTAACGCGCCGGATCGCTCGTGTCGTAGGTCTTCGCGGCGCACAGATAAATGTCCCCGATTCCTTCGCGCCGGCAGACGTCGCGCCAAATCGACGCGCTCGCGCGCACGTCGGTCAGCACGCCTACGCGGTAGACGATCAGCAACGGCTTGCCGTGTACTCGGATATAACGCGGATCCCGAAAATGCGGCAGCAAATCGCGGATCAACCGCTCGTCGTCGGCGCGCGATGGATTCTGGGCGATGAGCACTTCTCGCTCGGCGCCGTCCCAGCGACGCGTCCAGTTTTCGTTGGCCCAGCATAAACAGTACGGAAAATTCGGCGTACCCGACGTCCGCATTTCCTCGAGAGGGCGCTCGAGTAGACGTTTCCCGGCGAACCAATAGTAGTAGTAGCAAAAGCCATGGATCCCGTACTCGCGTGCAAGCGTCGCCTGCCGCTCGCGTACTTGCGGAAGTCGCAAGTCGTAAAATCCCAGATCGGCCGGCAAATGGGGCTGATAGTGGCCGACAAAGTTGGGTCGCGCTCGAGAGACATTCGTCCACTCGGTGAAGCCCTCGCCCCACCAGCGGTCGTTCTCCGGAATCGGATGGAATTGCGGAAGATAGAAAGCGATCGCGCGCACG
>DASPYC010000360.1:0-13096 GCA_035636955.1 Casimicrobiaceae bacterium | reverse complement strand
GCGATCGAGCAGCAAAGTCAAAGCCTTCTCGATCAACTGGCCCTTCGAATCAGCGCGGAGGTCGCTTTGCAGGAGCGACTTGTCGCTTTGATAGCGTGGATCGCTGGGATCGATCATTCCGACCGCGGAGATCGATAACGCCGCCGCATCGGGTTTCGCCGCCTCTGTGGCGATAACGGCCACGGGCGGCTTCGCCGGCGCCGAGATCGCGTTCGCCGGCGTGGATGTTATCGTTGCGACCGATGACGGCGCAGTCGCGCCGCGTTGCATGACAAACCAGGCCCCGACGCCTACCGCAACAACCGCGGCGCCCGCGACGATTGCAATCGCGGCGGTCTGCGATTTTGGTGCCGGTGGCTTCGGCGCGGCCGCTGCAACGGCTGCTGCGGCCGCAATAACGGTGGCGGCGTCAGATGCTGGCGCCGCTCGCGTTGCCAGAACAGTCGCCTCCGATGCCGCGGCCATGATACTGGGCTCGGGCGGCGCCGCCGCTTCGCCATGCGCCGCCGCGTTGAGCGCCGCGGCAAATTCGCTCGCGCTTTGATATCGTTCCTCAGGGCGCTTGGCGAGCGCCTTGCGCACGACAGCGTCCATTGCGGGCGGAGCCTGCACGTTGAATCGCGACGGCGGAAGTGGATTCTCTTCCAGAACCT
Source organism: Casimicrobiaceae bacterium (assembly GCA_035636955.1). Taxonomy (GTDB): domain Bacteria; phylum Pseudomonadota; class Gammaproteobacteria; order Burkholderiales; family Casimicrobiaceae; genus VBCG01. The sequence goes on along the minus strand of DASPYC010000360.1, from coordinate 12,443 downwards.
TGCGCATCGTCGTCGTCGATGTGCCGCTGAAAGGCCGCTCGCCGGTCAAGAACTGATACAGAATCACGCCCGCAGAAAAGAGGTCCGAGCGACCATCGACCGGCAAACCCATGATCTGCTCGGGCGACATGTACGCCGGCGTACCGAGCGTCGTTCCGACTTGCGTCATGTTCGACGTCTCGATGTGGGCAATCCCGAAATCGGCGACCTTCACCGAACCATCGGGCAGCAAAATGATATTGGCGGGCTTGATGTCGCGATGGACGACGCCTTGACGGTGCGAATAATCGAGCGCATCGAGGAGCTTCGTCATGATGCGGACCATGTCGGCGGTGGTGAAGCGCTCGTTGGCCTGGAAGTAATCCTTGAGCTCGCGACCTTTGACGAACTCCATCGCGATGTACCAGACGCCTTCCTCCTCGCCAAAGTCGTAGATCGACACGATGTTCGGATGCGACAACCGACCCGCAGCTTGGGCTTCGCGGCGAAAACGCGCGACGACCGTCTCGGCATTTTCACCGGCAAGTTGATCGGCGCGGATGGTCTTGAGTGCGACGCTGCGCTTGATCAGCGGGTCGTAGCCTTCGTACACGATGCCCATCGCACCGCGTCCGAGCTCGCGCCGGATTTCGTACTTACCCAGTTTTTCGATGTCGGTCACCGCTATCTCCTTGGGCGATATTCGCGCCGCAGGGCCGTCCCAAGGCGCGAATTACTCCCCCCTTTGGGGGGCAGCGCAGCGGCCTCATTGGCCACTGCGGCCGCAAGCGTGGGGGTCCATTTTCAAGACGATAACGCCGGCAGTTCGCCGGCGTTATCGGTCATCACCCTGAGCAGAGTTATTTGTACTTGTTGTCGATTTCCCAAACGGATTTCTGCACGAGTCGCTGCACCATCGTATCCAGTCCGACACCGCCCTGTTGCGACTGCGAGACACCCAACACCGATTGCGATGTCGCGCCGACTTCCATTTTTTCTTCGGTATATCCGTTCCCGACCTGCTCGGTCGTTTCGGCGTTGATGATCTTGTAGCGCATGCCGATGAGCCAGACGCCCGTCGATTCGTTCGAGTGCACCGATCCGACGGCAGCACCGCCGACCGCACCGGCACGCGCGCCGCCCAGCGAGCCGCTGTAGGCGCCGAGCAATCCCGCCATGTGGCCGAGCGCCGCACCGTCGAAGCCTTGCTGCGCCGCGGCGATCTGCTCCGCCTTGAGGATGTCGAACTTGACGACGTACTTCGTGCTCTTCAGCTTGCCCATGCGCAAAAACTTACGTGCGGCGTCGGGATCGCCCAAGTTGTACGCAAGCGTGAATTCGTTCAGCACCGGGCCGAGATTCGAGCGCTCGAGGACCTGAAAATTCGCGGCCGACAACTCGACTTCGCCGAAATCGGCGATATTGTTGGGCGTGAACTTCTGCATGAACGTCGCGTTGTTACTCTTGATTTCACCGGGCACCACGATGAGTGCGGGGCCCTTCTTGTTGCCGTTCACATATTCGACCGGACGATAGGCTGCCTGGTCGGCGGATGCGTTGGCCTTTTGCGATGTTTCCTTGCCTGCGGTTGGTGATGCATTGCCGAACTGCGGCTGGGCAACGGCGACTCCCGCCGACGCGAGCAGTGCAACGCCAAACATCAGACTTATTCTCCCTACCATTGTGCTCATGAGCGTTTCCTTCTCAGGCTAATCCAAAGCGAAGTGCTGAACCGGCGCGATCGATCAACGCATCGGCGCCGCGTTACGGCAATAATCCGAGTAGAGCTTGGCGACGACCTCGTCGGCTTTCTCGTTCACAAGTGTCAGCGCCATCCGTGAAATGTTCGCGCCCGCATACGATCCGGTGTTTGCCTGCGCCTCGGCGACCACGCGGCCATCGCCTCCGGTCAGCGTGAAATCCATGTCGACGAAGACCTGATTGACCGGGATGATCGCGTTCCGACTCGCCTGCGTCGATATCAACCCGCGCAACACGAAGCTGGCACCGAGCCGCTTCGATGCGCTTATCGCGGCGTCGGGATCGTTGCGAAAATACGCGTCGATCTCCGCTTGCGCGATTTGCCGGCGAATCTCTTCGGACGTGTAGGTGCGAAGCCCAACGTAACGCAGGCGCCGGTTGATCGCGTCGAAATGCTGGCCGTAGTTTTGCTGCACCGCGTAGATCAGGCCATTCGACTGGCGCTCGCCGATCACGACCATGATTTTCTTGTCTTTGATCTTTTGGCGGCAAGGCGTCGACAACTGCTCGTACACTTGCGCGTCGCGCGCTTCCTTGTCCGCTTTTTCCGCTTCGTCGACGGCGTCGGGGTTCGAGAACTTGAAACCCTGCGCGGACCACGCGGGTGGCGCAACAAAAGACGCAAGGAAGACGAGCGTCGCGAAGACGCGAATCAGGCGCATGGCGGCTGGCGGGTCGACGGGCCCACGGCTTTCCAAATTGATAGCGCGTAAGGGTAGCCCAACGCGCGCTGGAAATCCACGCGAAAAGTGGGCAAAAACTGCGTTGTCGCCCCAACCGTGCGATTCAGCCGATAAACGGTAAATCGCCGTACGCCAATCGGCGGTTCAGCGCACCCGAAGAACGGCGACGCGCGTCAGCGGAATGTCGCCGGCCGGCCGCGCGAAGGCGATTTCAATCTTCAGTTGATCAGCGGGTCCACCGGAGCTCGAACGCATCGTCACGGCGCGGCCGGCATCGGAAACCACGAGCGCGCCGTCTCGTGCCGCCCCGACGAGTTGCCAGGCCGAGTTTCCCGTTCCACGCGCGTAAACGCTCATGCTGCGGACCATTGCGTCGCGCGGCAGACCGGCGACGATTCGACCAATGTGCTCAGGCGCCAGCGAAAGTCCGCGGGGCGAAAGGATCACGATGCGGCCCTCGGCGTTCGTCGTCAGGCGCAAGCTGCCTGCCGCAAGCGCGATCGATCCGGATTCGGCGGTCCAGCCATCGCCGTCGGCGTGCCGCGGCGTTCCGAACGTCCACAGCGGCGACCCGAGCGGCAGTCCGGCGCGCGCGAGAAGAAAATCGCGCGCCGCATCCTCGAGCGGCGTGTTGCGCCACGCAGTGAAAGTCACGTATCCAGGCTTGCCGACTTCCGAGCCGTTGCTGCCGTTCCACGCCATCGGCGACACGAAGCGCGCGCCGAAATTCCACAAGTCGCGCAGCGCGCGATAGCCCGCAGCGTATGTCGGGGGAACGTCGGGCGCACGCAAGTCAGCCGTATTGAATTCGACAACCGCAAAGCCGGGATCGACGGCCGCCAGCGTCGCGAAGAGACTGCGGCCGTTTTCCATCGGTATGTCGTTGACCGCCGAGGCTCCGTAAAGAATGGCACCCAGATGTCCGTACTCGGGCTTCGCGCCTTCGACCGACATGCCGCCGGAATCATAATTCTTGACGGGGCTGTCGATTGCGAGCGCGAATGGCATCGCTCCTCCCGCCGGCGCCATCAAGCCCTGCGCCGACCAAATGCGATCGCGCGGCATGCCGACCTCGAACAGCCATTGCGACAGCTCGTCGTAATGGAGATCCACCAGATGGCGGCGAAAGTTTTCCCATTCGCGTACCCAGGGATCTTGCCAGAACGGATGCGCGGGATCGCGCGAGAAAACGCGCGGCGGGTCGACGTCATCCCATGTCTTGAATTCGCGTTTCGCGAGCTTGCTCACATCCGCAAGCGTGCGCGGCTTGCGGCGACGGTACGCGGACAGATCCGGCACGCCCGCATCGGTCGCGCCTTGGTAGGGGCCGGTGCCTGCGAGCCAATGCCGAAACTGCCTCAGCGTTCCGGGGTTGTAGTCGTACCACTGAGCTTCGCCGAAAAACGGATTCAAATACGTGTCCGGATCGAGCGTGACACCGACGACCAGATCCGGGTGCTGGCGCATGAATGTCACGATCACCTGTGCAGCCTGTTGCAGGTTGCGCTTCTTATAGCGGCGCACATCGCGCGCGTAAATGTTGAACGTGAGCGAGCGGCCGAGTTCGGGCGCGTGTTGCGATCCGGGCAGATCCTTGCGTGCGTCGTCGGGCATCACCTGGTTTTTTTCGTTCCACTGGCAATTCGCAACGTCCTGCTCGAGCTTGTCGTTGATGTCCCACGCCGGAATATCGCACGCAGCATCGGCCCAGATGCCGCCGTTCAGCGTGATCAGCACTGGTAACTTCTTGGCTTTCGCATGGTCAAGCGTCACCGCGAGCGAGTCTTCGGCGATTCGCCGCTCGCCGCAGCGGCGTTCAATGTCCCAAGCAGGATCAAACGCATAATCATTTGCTGCACCCTTGGTCGTGCGCAAGTAAAGGATCGGCACGCGCATGCCGACCTTCATCGTGCGCGACAAATACGGGGAATAGTGCGTGTCGAGCTGCTGCGCGCCACCGAGCTGGATGCCCGAAAGTGCGGGCAACAAATAAAACAATGGAGACGAACCTTGTGCAACGTCGTGCCAACGCGTCAGCGCGGCCGGCTCGATGACGCTTTTTCGTCCGAGCACGCTCTCACGACCGTCCTGCGCAACGGCGACGACGGAAAGAATGCGCCGGTCCACGCCGGGCGCCGCAGCGTGCGCCGTAAAATCGCCGGTGAATTCGAAGCCGGCGCGGTCGCTCTGCGGAAAACCGCTTTTGCTCTGCGCGACATCGGGACGCGCAACGCCGAGCGCGGCGTTGAAGCGCTGGTCATCGAGACGGATCTCGACGCGCGCGATCCCGACGGGGTCGAGTGCCCATCCGGAAACGTACACATGCGGTCCGACGATCGCTTCGTCGGCCGGCGTGTCGATCGCGCCGATCGGGCCTTCGACAGGCGCCTTCGGCGCGACCTGCGCAACTGCCGCCTGTGTATCGACGTGCCGCGATTGCCAAAGCGCATAGAACTCGGCGCTCGCGATCGCGGCGGCAATCGCGAGAACGATCGCAAGAACGCGCACGCTTCCGAACCGTTCGCGTGCGGGCCGATTTTCGGTGTCCGTCACAAGATCACCGGCGGTCGCGTGCTTCGTTCGCGCGATATGATTGATGCATGTCCGCCGACGATTCTTCGGCCGATGCGCCGCTCATCGCCGAGCAGATAGCGTATTACCGCGCGCGAGCCGGCGAATACGACGAATGGTGGTTCCGCGCCGGGCGCTTCGATCGCGGGCCTTTGTTGAATGCCGCATGGTTTGCGGACGTCGCGATTGTCGAAACGGCGCTATTCGCATTTTTGGACGCTGTGCGGCCGCAGCGTGTTCTCGAGCTCGCTTGCGGCACCGGACTGTTCACACGCCATCTTGCACCACGTGTGTCGCAGGTCACGGCGGTCGACGCATCGCCCGAAGTGATCGCCTGCAATCGCGCCCGCGTCAGTTCTCAAAACGTCGATTACGTGCTGGCCGACTTGTTCGAATGGACGCCGCCCGCGCGCTACGACCTCGTCTTCATGAGCTTCTGGCTGTCGCATGTTCCGCTCGCGCGCTTCGAACCTTTCTGGTCGGTCGTGCGCCGGGGATTGGCGCCAGGAGGTTATGTCTATGTAATCGATTCCGCTCTCGATCCGACATCAACCGCACGCGATCATCCGAGGCCCGACGCAGAGTCCGGAATCGTCACGCGCAAGCTGAATGATGGACGTCAGTTTCGGGTCGTCAAGTTGTTTCACGAACCTGCCGCGCTCAATCAACGTCTCGCGGCGATCGGCTTGGAATCCGCGATCGAGCGGACGCCGCGGTATTTCATCCACGGAAAGGTTTCGCCCTAGACAACAGCCGCTTGCGGGCCTCGCACCAGGCGACCCGGAAGCGCGCCGGTCGCCACGCCGTCTCGATACACGACGGCGCCGCTCACGATCGTCGCGGTGTAGCCTTCCGCGCGTTGAACCAGGCGCCGCCCGCCGCCCGGGAGATCGCGAGCGACTTCGGGCGCATGCAGCGCGAGACGGTCGAAGTCGATGATGTTGAGATCAGCCTTGGATCCGATCGCGATCGTTCCGCGGTCCAACAGGCCTACTGTTCGCGCAGTGTCGTGACTCAACGCTTTGACGACGGACGATAACGACATACGCTCCCCGCGCTCACGGTCGCGGACCCAGTGCATCAGCATGAACGTCGGATAGCTCCCGTCGCAAATGGTGCCGCAGTGGGCGCCGCCATCGCCGAGCCCCAGCACGGCCCCAGGATGCCGCATCATTGCCAGCGACGAATCGAGCGATCCGTATTCGTAGTTGCACAGCGTGACATACAGCGCGTTGTTTCCGTTGCGCTCCAGCAAGAGATCGTAGGCAAGCGCCGTCGGCGACACACCGATACGGCTTGCCCTCGCCGCAATGGTCTGTTCGAGAGGCTGCTCGTAGTCCGGAGGATCGCCGAGAATGAACATGTGATCGAACTCGCGCACGAGCCTGCCGAGAACGATCGCAGGGTCCGGATCGACCGCTTCCGACAAAATGCGTGCGCGTACCTCGGGCCGCTTGAGCTCACGAATCTTTTCGTCGAACGGAAGATGCGCGAGCGTCGCGTATGTCTCGGTCGTGTAGAACGGATTGAGCGTCAGCTCGTGTCCGAGCATTACGCCAATCGCTCGCCCCAGCACTTGCGCCTTGATTGGAAATCCTGCCGAAGCGGCATCCGCGGCCCAGTCGAGCACGTCGCGCCAGCCGAGCGTCATCGGGCCGTAAGTGCCTTCGAGCAGCGAAACCGACAGCGGGCGGCCCGACGCTTCCACGAGCCGGCGCAGCATCGCAAACGTCTGTTCGGGATTGTCGAAGTCGGTGATGAGCTGCATCGCACCCTTGCCGCATTGTTTGAGCGCAAGCGCGAGCACCCTCAATTCATCTTCCGCGGCCTCGAAGCTAGGCGTCGATTTGCCGTCGCTCGAGCGATGGAAGAACGTGCGCGACGTGGAAAAGCCCATCGCACCCGCTTCGACGGCTTCGCGGACGAGCCTCGCCATTTCCTGAAGATCGATCTCCGTGGCGCGCTCACGATCAGCGCCGCGCGCGCCCATGACATAGACGCGAATCGCTGCGTGCGGCACATAGCCGCAAATGTCCATGTCGTATTGGCGCATGGCGAGGAAATCGAGATACTCGGGATACGATTCCCATGTCCACGGCAATCCGTCGACAAGCACGGGATGCGGGATGTCTTCGACGCCTTCCATCAGGCGAATCAGCAAGTCGTGCTGATCGGCGCGGCACGGCGCGAAGCCGACACCGCAGTTGCCCATCACGACGGTGGTCACCCCATGCGAGGACGAAGGGACCAAACGGTTTTCCCACGTAACCTGGCCATCGTAGTGCGTGTGGATGTCGACGAAGCCGGGTGTGACGATACGGCCGTTCGCATCGACCTCGGTTTGCGCGCTGCCCGAAATGGCGCCGATTGCGGCGATCCGTGATCCGTCGACGGCTACGTCGGCTTCGAATGGCTCGCTGCCGGTCCCGTCAACGACGAGGCCGCCCCGAATCACCAAATCGAAATGGTTTGGCATAACGGCGGACTGCTGCACACGACCGGAATTCCGGCGCGCGCCTTTAGAGGTAGTAGTACTCGTAACCCTTTTGCGGCAACTGGCCTTCGTCCATCTTCCGCTCTTCCTTGAGGTCGGAAGGCCTCTTGTCCCAGAAGATGGCGCGTCCCTTGCGCATTTCATCCACCAATTGCGGCTTGCGTTGCAGCAACTCGCGGATGAATCGGGTCGGTTCCGATTCGTAGTGGCGGGCAGGTAACAGCGGCATAGGCCATCTTTCGATTCAGTTTGTCTTCGATTTTAGCATCGCGCCATCGCGCATCGAGCCCGCGACGAGAGGAATCTCGAATAATCGACAATCGAGCGCGCCGTTGTAGAGCGGCGTGCGCTTCGCGACCTTGAGCCCCAGCAGTTTCGGAAGACGCATGTCACCCGAAAATAAATAAGCAGTCCAGCCCGCGAAGCGCTTCTTGAGCGCATCGCCGAGAAGTGGGTAGAACTCCGACAGTTGTTGCTGATCGGAGAGGCGAACGCCGTACGGCGGATTGGCCACCACGATGCCCGATGGGGCCGGTGCAGATCGCGTAAGCACATCGGCGCGCTCGATTGTCGCGAATGCGTTCACCTGTGCAGTGGATATGTTGGAGATGGCTTTCCCGATTGCCGCAGCATCAACATCGCTTCCAAATATCGTGGGCGTCGCAGGCGGCTTGCGCACGCGATCGTGCGCGCCCTGTTTGATTCGTTGCCAGCGCGGGCCGTCGTACCATGTGAGCTTTTGAAAGCCGAATGACCGCTTCAGACCGGGCGCTCGCTGCGCCGCAATCATCGCTGCCTCGATCACAATCGTGCCGTTTCCGCACATCGGATCGAGTAGCGTCTGCGCAGGCGTCCATCGCGCCAACGCAAGCAACCCGGCCGCGAGATTCTCCCGCAGCGGCGCTTCATCGGCATCACGACGATAACCGCGCTTGAAAAGGGGCTCGCCAGATGTGTCGACATACACAATGGCATCACGGTCGGTCAGATAAACGTAAATCCGGACATCCGGTGCGCGCTTGTCGACCGACGGACGGATGCCGCGCTCGGCGCGGAAACGGTCGCAGACGGCGTCCTTGGTCCGCAGTGTCACGAATTCGAGGCTGGTGAGCGGCGAGCGCGTCGCCGCCACGTCGACACGCAGCGTGCGCTCGGGCTTGAACAGTCGATGCCAATCGATCGCGTGAACCAACGCATAGACATCATTTTCGTTCCGATAAGGCCCGCCACCGACGCGCCACAGAATGCGACTCGCGAGCCGCGATTCGAGATTCGCGTGCATCGCCAGTGCCAGATCGCCGGCGAACGCGACGCCGCCGTCGGTAGTAACGACATCCGTTGCGCCGATTTGCGTGAGCTCCTCGGACGAGACCCCTTCGAGGCCGCGCGGGCAGGGAGCAAAGTAGCGCTCGGCCATGGGGCGATGGATCGCGGCGATCAGAACGGCTTCATCACAACCAGAAATACGATCGCGACCAGGATTGGCAGCGCGGGAATCTCGTTCAACCAGCGATAGAACACGTGGCCATGGCGGTTGCGATCCTGAGCGAAGTCGCGCAGCAACATGCCGAGATAGACGTGAAACGCGATGAGCAACGCGACGAGCGCCAGCTTGGCGTACAACCATCCGCCGGCGATCCCGTATCCAAGCCACAGCCACAATCCGAATGCGATCGTCAGCGTCGCGGCCGGCGTCATGATGCCGCGATAGAGCTTGCGCTCCATCGTTTTGAAGCGCTCGATGCCGATGCGGTCGTCGGGCGTCGCGAGCGAGTGATAGACGAATAAACGCGGTAGGTAAAAGAGGCCCGCGAACCACGTGACCATGAAGATGATGTGCAACGACTTGACGACCAGCATGCCGCGCTCGATTTACTTCAACAGCCGCTTACGGGTCAGCACCAACGCAACGTAATACGCAACGATGGCGTAGCCGGCGAGCACCGCAATATGGACGAGTATGTCGCTCGGCACGCGCCCCATCATCAATGGACGCGCAAGGTCGATCGCGTGCTTGAGTGGCAACACGTTGGCGATTGACGCAAGTGCGGCCGGCATCTGGTCGATCGGAAAATAGACGCCGGAGAAAAGCAGCATCGGTGTCAGAACCAATGTGAAAAAGTAGGTGAAAAAGTCGTAGCCCGGGGCGAGGGCGTTCATGACGAGACCAAACGCGCCGAAGACGAGCCCGACCAGGAAGCCCAACGGCAGAACCCAAATCGCGAGCCACGTGTGACCATATCCGAGCGCCATGATCACTGCGAGAATCGCGACGGTGGAGAGCACCGCTTTCGACGCGCACCAGATCCACTCCGCCAGCACGACGTCGTCGAGCGCAATCGGCGCGTTGATGATGCCGTCCCATGTGCGCTGTACGTGCATGCGCGAGAACGCCGAGTACATGCCCTCGAAGCTCGCAGTGAACATCGCGCTCTGGCACACCATGCCGGTGCCGATGAAGGCGATGTACGTCATGCCCCCGACTTCGCCGATCAGCGATCCCAAGCCGTAGCCGAGTGCGAGCATGTATAACAGCGGATCGGCGATGTTGCCGAGGACGCTTGCGATCGCAAGCTTCCGCCAGACGAGTAAATTGCGCCGCCATACCGGCGCGAAGCGATTGGACAGATGCGGGGGTAGCAACAACGTCGCTGTGCGCATGGCGGTATTCGCTACGAGCGTGGGCGGTAGGACGGGCGATGATATACCGTCGTGAGAAAATGAATTGGTAATGACAGTTCCGATCGACGTCTTCGCATGGTTGAATTGGACGCGCGTCCTCATTCGTGGAGCAACCGTGTCACGAAAGATATTATTCTGGATTTTCGCGGTAGCCTGCTTTCCAATGCTGGTGAGCCCAGCACTGGCTGCTGCGGCGAGGGAAGCGCTTGTCGACGATTTCCTTCGCAAATCCGGGCTATGGTCGCAGCTCGCGCAGATAGAGCCCGGCGTACAGCTCGGCATTGCGCAAAGCGACGGCCAGATGCGCCAATTGAATGACGAGCAGCTGGGGCACTTGCGCGACGCGGCCAGGTTCGCCTATGGCGCAGATCGATTGCGAAACGCAATGCGCGCCGACCTTGTCGCGACGCTGCCGACTTCTGACACGGAGCAGGCGCTGCAGTTTCTGGCGACAGATCTCGGTAAGCGGGTCACTGCATTGGAAGAGGCCGCGGCCACCCCGGCCGACTCCGACCATATTGAAGCAATCGCGGCACAAGCCGCAGCATCGCTCACGCCGTCGCGCAGGGAATTGATCGAGAGGATGGTCAAGGCAACGCGCATCGTCGACGTGGCCGCCAGCATCGTGATCAACCAGCAGCTCGGTGTCATGCGCGGCTTTGCATTCTATGCAGGTCGGCCCGACTCTCCCACGACGGACGACGTCAAGACCCGGATGGATTCATACCGCGAGCAGATGATCGGTGCACTCGCGCCGCGTCTCACTGCGCATTCAGCCGTGATCTACGGGCCCTTGTCGGAGGAAGAGCTGGTTCGCTACGTTGCGTTTCTCGAATCACCGGCGGGACAAACGATTTCCCGCGTGACGAGCGCGGCACTCGATAGGGTGCTCGCCGCCGCCGCATTCGAGCTCGGTCGACGCATCGGCGATGCCGTCAAGCCCGCCGACGCAAAATCAACGCGGCTGTGACTACCGGAGCGCTGATCATGTGTCGGTGGATTCGTACGAACGCGACGATTGTGGCGTGGCTGCTCGCGGCCATTGCCGTCGCGGCGATGCCATGCGATGCCATCGCGCAAGAGTCCTATCCCAATCGTCCGATCCATTTGGTCGTGCCCTATCCGCCGGGTGCGCTCACCGATCTGCTGGGACGTACGATCGCCGATCGCCTCGGTGCGGCGCTGAAGCAGCCGGTGGTCGTCGACAACAAGCCCGGTGCAGGCACGCTCGTCGGCGCGGAATTCGTCGCGAAGCAGCCCGCCGACGGCTATACGCTGTTGATGGCGACCAGCACGACGCTCGGCATCAGTCCAGCGCTCTATCGGCCATCGCCCGTCAATCCGGTGCGTGACTTTGCGCCGATTTCACCGGTCGGCACCGTGAACTTCTTTCTGATCGCCAATCCGAAGTTTCCCGCGAAGAACGTGAGGGAAATGATCGATGCGATCAAAGCCGCGCCGGGCAAATACAACTACGCGTCGGTTGGCAGCGGCAGCCCGCATCACTTGTTCATGGAATCACTGAAAACCGAATACGGACTCGATATCCAGCACGTTCCGTATAAAGGGACGCCCGCAGCGCTGACCGATCTGCTGACCGGCAACATCCAAATCATGTTCTGCGACGCGACGATTGCCGTGCCGAACATCCAGGCGGGGAAAGCCGTGGCGCTCGGAACATCGGCCGCGAAGCCGACAACGCTCCTCGCCGGGATTCCACCGATTGCGACAACCGTGTCCGGATACGATTGGCAGGCATGGCAAGGCGTCGTCGCACCGGCCGGTACGCCGAAGGTAGTCATGACCAGGCTCGCCGCCGAGTTGCAGAAGATTCAAGCGAGCACGGACTTCAAAGAGCAGCTCGTCAAGTTCGGTATGGAGCCGTTTCCACCGCAATCGCCTGAGCAATTCGCAGCGATGATTGCAGCCGAGCAGCCGCGTTGGGCCAAAGCAATCAAGGATTCCGGCGCGAAAGTCGATTAAGCAATCGGATTGGAGAGATTCGCGTGGCGATTCCCGTCATCGATGTTCACACGCATTGCCTGACCGAAGCGTGGTTCGCGCTGTTGCAGGAACACGGCGGCCCGCGTTACACGGTCAAGGAAGTCCGTGGTGGATTGCGCGCGATCCACTTGGACGGCGCTCCCTTCATGACGCCGGTGCCGGCGATGTTCGATTACGACCTGCGCTTGCAAGCGATGGACACGCACGGCGTCGACCTCGGCATCGTTTCGCTCACATGTCCGAATTGCTACTGGGGCGGTCCGGAGGTG
>DASPYC010000359.1:0-1775 GCA_035636955.1 Casimicrobiaceae bacterium | reverse complement strand
CCGCCGTGCCGGAGCACAAGTCCGGCCCCGAGAAACGTCAGCCAGATCATTGCGTAGCGCGACACCTCTTCGACCCAGAGAATCGAGTGGTTGGTGAGAAAACGGAGTGCGACGTTCGCGAACACCATCAGCGCCATCGCTGCAAGCAGCAGAATCAGCAAAGCGCGATTGGCGCGCAGGAAAGCTGCATCGAATCGCGCTAATCGTCCACTGGGGAATCGCTCGATAGACATGGCCGCGCCGATTCTCTTCCTTTTTTGGTATAAGTATCGCTTTTCGCTCGCGCAACGCTTCCGACCGGTACCGGATCTTATTCAGATGGACAGCAGCGACATCTACGCCAAGACCGAGCTCGGCGTTCGCGAGCTGAAGGATCGGGCGTTCGCGGTTACAGCCTCATGATGCGACTGCAAAAAGCCACGAACTTGCGCGATCTCCACGATCTTCTGCGTGAACTCGCAATGGTGCTGGTGAAACGCATCGGCATCGAGGGCGCAACGCCGATCGTGTCCGAAATCGAGCGCCAGATCATACCGCGGCAGTGAGAGCGCCCCCGCCCGATCGCGGCCGCCCGCTGGCCGGATTGCAGGTTGTCGAAATGGGCGCGCTGATCGCCGGGCCGTTCTGCGCCAAGATACTCGCGGAGTTCGGCGCCGATGTCGTAAAGATCGAGCCGCCCGGCGCCGGCGACGCGCTGCGCAAGTGGCGCTATCTCAAAGACGGCACGTCGTTGTGGTGGCACGTGCAGCCACGCAACAAGCGTTCGGTGACGCTGGATCTGCGCACGCCCGAAGGTCAGGCGGTCGCCCGCAAGTTGATTGAGCGCGCCGATATCCTCGTCGAAAATTTCCGGCCCGGCACGCTCGAGCAATGGGGCCTCGATTACGAATCGCTGTCGAGCGTCAATCGTGGATTGGTGATGGTGCGCATCTCGGGGTACGGGCAGACGGGTCCTTATCGGCACCGGCCGGGATTCGGGGTGATCGGCGAAGCAATGGGGGGGCTTCGTTATGTGACCGGCACGCCTGATCGGCCGCCGTCGCGCGTCGGCGTATCGATCGGTGACACGCTGTCGGCGCTCTACGGCGTAATTGGTGCGATGTTCGCGATCGAGGCGCGTCATCGCAGCGGCAAGGGCCAGGTTGTCGATGTCGCGCTCTATGAGTCGGTGTTTTCCGTCATGGAATCGATGTTGCCGGAATTCGACGCGTTCGGCGCGGTGCGGGAGCGCACGGGCTCCATTCTTCCGGGCATTGCGCCGACATCCGCGTATCCGTGCCGCGATGACAGCTTCGTGCTGATTGCAGCGAACGGCGACTCGATTTTCAAGCGTCTTTGTCTGGCGATGGGACGCGACGATCTCGCCGGCGATGCGTCGCTCGCACATAACGATGGACGCGCCGCGCGGCAGCAATGGCTCGATGGCGAGATCGAGGCGTGGACGCGCGCGCATTCTCCGGACGAAGTGTTGGCAGCGATGGAGAAAGCCGACGTACCGGCGTCGAAGATCTATTCGATTCGCGATATCGTGGCCGACGCCCACTATGCCGCTCGCGCGATGATCCGCGAAATTACGCTCGCCGATGGCTCTCCGCTGAAAGTGCCAGGCGTTGTGCCGAAGTTGTCGGACACGCCCGGTGACTTCGACGACGGCGGTCCGCGGCTCGGCGAGCACACCGACGAAGTGTTGCGCTCGCTTGGCTACGATGACGCGGCGCTCGCCGACCTCAGACGCCGCGGCGTGATTTGACCGGACGTCTTCGCGAAGGTACTCG
>DASPYC010000358.1:0-5882 GCA_035636955.1 Casimicrobiaceae bacterium | reverse complement strand
ACGTTGTTGACGCGCACGAACTCGGCGAACGTCGCCCGACCCGTACGTTGGGCCAAACCGGCGCGAATATTTGTCACGGTATAAGCGGGCGCAGCATCGGTGTTGCGGTCATTGACGTAGACCTTGCCGACATACTGCACTTCGACAGCCGTGTTGAAGCCGCCCCAACCGCCCGGCGTCCATGTCAACTCGCCGTACGCCTGCTGCGGCGGCACTCCCGGCAGCTTGTTGCCGGATTCGACCGGCAGCGGCGGAACGCCCGTCGTGAATGAATCGACAAAGACTGCGCGCAGATAGGTGAGCGCAACATGGGCGCGGAGGTTCGCCGGCAACTCGCCATCCCATAGAAGCTCCGCGCCGTTGCGTCGCGTCTTGCTGGCGTTCTTGAACGTCGTGCGGCCGCCGGTCGCGGTATCGGTGACGATCTCGTCGTCGGTGTCGATGTGGAACAGCGCGACATTGATCCGCTGGGTGCGCGCAAACACCGTCTTGAGGCCGATCTCGTAGGCGGTGCTGGTGGCAGGGTTCAGTGCGAAGTTGAGCCCCGTTCCGATGGGGACGTAGGCAATTTCGGCGAACGTCGGCGTCTCGAAGCCCTGACCGTAGCTCGCATAGAGGTTGACGTCGGGGGTCGCGTGAAAGACAAGACCGAGGATGGGGCTCGTGTTGCGAAATTTGCGCGAGCCGCTGTCATCGGGATTGGCAGGCGTGACGTAATGGTCGTCCGACTGGTAGCGGACAACGCTCGAGCGTACGCCGATGGTCGCGGCCCAGGCGGGCGCAAATCGCCATTCGGCTTCGGCGAAAGCATCGACGCTCTGGACAGTGTCGTCCTCGTCGCGGCGCAAGGCGCCGAGCACGCCGTTGTTGTTGACGAAGCCTTGGCGATGCTCCTTCATCCGATCGGTGTCGGCGCCGACCGTGAACGTCAACGGACCGCCAAATGCCTGCGTCCGCCACGACATCCGCGCTCCCACGCCGCCGAAATCGCGATCGAGATCGGCGACGCCGCCCGACGAGGTCGGCGCCACACCGGACAACGCGAGATACTGCCGAATCAAGCGACGCCCACCGTACGCGCCGACGTGAAGCGTCGTGTCAGCGCTGAATTGGTGATCGACAGCCACGCCGCCCTGCGTCTGGTCGATCGTCTTGCGGGTGTCGAACTGCAGAGCCGACGGATCCACCTGTCGCGGATTCGCATCCCACTGTGCGCGTGTCAGCCCGAGCGGGTCCTGCGTTTCGGGCTGGTATTGATAATTGCCGATCAATGTGACACGCGTGGCCTCGGTGGGATCGAAGCGCAATTTCAAGTTGAACAGATCGCGCCGCGCCGAAGAATGATCGCGATAGCCGTCGGTCTGGAATTCGCTCCCCGCCGCCACATACCCGACGTTGCCTGCCGTACCGCGGAGCTTTGCGCCGGCGGTCCACATGTCATAGCTGCCCGCACCGCCGCTCAGTGTCAGGATCGGCTCGGGCGTTCCATTTTCAGTGAACACCGAGATCACGCCGCCCGACGCGTTGCCGTACAACGTCGAGAACGGGCCGCGCAGCACTTCGATCCGCTCCGCCGACAGCAGACTGAAGCTGCCGGTTTGTCCCTGACCGTCCGGCATCGTGACCGGTATGCCGTCCTGGTAAAGGCGTACGCCGCGCACGCCGAACGCCGCCCGCGCACCGAAGCCGCGCGAGCTGATCTGCAGGTCCTGCGCATAGTTCTGGCGATTCGCTGCGAAAACGCCGGGAACACGCGGCAAAGTCTCCGATATGTTGACGGCCGGCTGACCATCGCGGATCACCGCACCGGTGATGATGTCGACCGATGCCGGCACGTCGAAGGCGCGCTCTTCGTGACGCGTGGCGGTCACGACAATCGGCTCGAGGGCGATGGGTGCTTCCGCTTGCGCCCAGACCGGCGCCGACAGAAAAGCCGAAAAGATCGTTCCGACCCACCAATGGAATCGCGTCATATGCAGGCGACGGGCAATGCCCAATCGGTTGCTTTCGTTATCATCCCACGCAATCCCCGTTAGCATATCCAATTTTCACTCGCCGAGCGCAGCGCGGAAGCGCATCGAGCGCTTTGCGTCGTTCCGGAGAATTCGCATGCGGCCATCATTCGTTCGAGCGGTTGTCCTGCTTCTTTGCTGCGGGGGCGTCGTTGCCGCAAAGGCCGCGCCTTTCGCTTATGTATCCAACGAGGGCTCGTCGTCGATCTCCATCATCGATACTGCCACGGATAAGGTCGTCTCGACGATGAAAATCGGCCAGAAGCCGCGCGGTATTGCCATTTCCCCCGACGGCAAACGCCTTTACATCAGCGATCAGACGGCGAACGCGCTGCGCGTCATCGACATCGATAAGAACGCCGAGATCGCCCAAGTGACGCTCGGTGATTCGCCCGAGGCCGTCTACGTTTCCGCCGACGGCAAGTGGCTGTCGGCAGCGATCGAGGAAAACGACCAGGTATTGTTGATCGACGCGTCGTCGCTCGCCATTGCCAAGCGCATGAAGATGAAAGGCAAGAATCCCGAGCACGCCGTGTTCAGTCCCGACGGCAAATGGCTGTACGTCAGCGCCGAGGAAGCTGATAGCGTGGACGTCGTAGACATCGCACGCGGGGAAGTGGTGAAGTCGGTGACCGTGGGCGACCGCCCGCGGGGAATCGGTTTCTTGCCGGACGGCAGCCGCGCCTATGTCGCCGCGGAAAATGCCGATACCGTCAACGTGTTCGACACGAAGACGCACGATGTCATCACGCGGATCAAGGCCGGCAAGCGGAGTAACGGCGTGACCGTGCATCCCAATGGAAAGTACGTTTACGTCACTTCCGGCGGCGATGGCACGGTCCAGGTAATCGACACGGGAAGCAACACGATCGTCGCGACGATTCCCGTCGGCAAGCGCCCATGGAACATGGCGATAACCGCGGATGGGAAGAAACTCTATGTTGCCTGTGGGCGGTCGGACGCTGTCGCCGTCATCGACACCGAAACGAACAAGAAAATCGCCGAAATTCCCGTGGGGTCGTTGCCGTGGGGCGTTGCGATTCACTGACGTGCGTGCGTTCGACACGCGCCGCGTCGGCGGTCTTCTTGCGGCGGCGCTGGCAAGCGGGATGCCGATGCCCACCGCAGCAGCCGAAAATCCCGCGGAGGCGTTCGAGTTGCCCACGGTCGAAGTGATCGGTACAACGCCGCTTCCGGGTCTTGGCTCGGCGCTGCGCGATGTGCCGGCGAACGTGCAGGTGTTCGGCGGTCGTGCGATCGCGAATCAGCGGCCGCCGACATTGACGCAATTTCTCGATCAGAACGCGAACAGCGTCAACGCCGCGTCGGGTCAGGGCAATGCGTTCCAGCAGTCGCTCAATTTTCGCGGCTTCGCCGCCTCGCCACTGCTCGGCACACCGCAGGGGGTCTCGGTATTCCAGGACGGCGTACGGATCAACGAGGCGTTCGGCGACGTCGTCAACTGGGACTTGATTCCGCCGTCGGCGATATCGAGCGTCCAGTTAATTCCGGGGTCGGTCTCGGCATTCGGTTTGAATACGCTGGGCGGTGCGCTCGCGATCTATACCAAGAGCGGCGCGCAATATCCGGGTGCATCGGTCGAAATTTCCGGCGGCTCGTTTCGTCGAAAGGACGCCGTATTCGAATACGGGGGTAAAGACGAACGCATCGATTACTACGCGACCGGCCATTTTGCCGATGACGCCGGCTGGGCCGAGCACAACCCGAGCCGCGTCAAGCAGTTCTTCGGCAAAGTCGGTTACCAGGACGAGATCACCGACTTCGATGTCAGCGCCACGCTTGCGGACAACACGCTGCAAGGCACGCAGACATTGCCGCTGTCATTGTTATCGAACCCGAAGCAGGCCTACACGTATCCCGACATCAACGAGAATCGGCTCACATTTATCGCGGCAAAAGGAAGCCGTTTTCTGAGCGATACGCTGCTGCTCGGCGGCAATGCTTATTACCGCCATTATCGGACGAGCAACTTCAGCAGCAACGTCAACGACGACTACGGCGAAATCGATCCGCGAACCGGCATGCCGCAAACGAACCAAGCCACCAACGATCGCGCCACAATCGATCAATCCAGCTGGGGCGTCGGCGCGCAACTCACTGCCAACGAAAAGGTTTATGGTTATGCGCATCAGCTCGTCGTCGGGACAAGCGGCGATTTTGGGCGCACGCGATTCATGCAAGAGGCGCAAACAGCCAATTTCACGCCGGACCGCGGCACATTCGCCACGGGTCCTTTTGCCACCGAGACCGACGTCGATCTTCGTAACGATTATCTCGGCGTCTTTGCGACCGATGCGATTGCGCTGTCCGAGCAATGGACGCTCACGCTCGCCGGCCGCTACAACCGTGCGCGCATCTCGATCACCGATCGCAGCGGTGACGATCCCGCGTTGAACGGCACGCATACGTTCTCGCGCTTCAATCCCGCGGTGGGCGCCAACTACAATCCCAGTCCGACGCTGACGCTGTACGGCGGGTACAACGAGGGGATGCGCGCGCCCACGCCGATCGAGCTCACCTGCGCCGATCCAACGGCACCGTGCAAATTGCCGAACCAGTTTCTGGCCGATCCGCCGCTGCAGAAAGTAGTGGCGAAAACCATCGAGGGCGGCGGGCGCGGCAAGATCGGCGCTGCGACGACTTGGTCGCTGGGGCTGTACCGGACTGATTCGTACAACGACATCGCATTCATCGCGAGCGGCAGCGGCGCAACGAACGCCGGTTATTTTCAGAACGTTGGTCGTACGCGTCGGCAAGGCATCGAGCTCAACGCTTTGACGCGCGTCGCAGACTGGTCGCTCAATCTCCGCTACAACCACATCGACGCAACGTTTCGCTCGACGTTCACTGCCGAGAGCCCCAACAATTCCAGCGCTGACGCGAACGGCGCGATCACCGTGCAGCCAGGCGATCGTATTCCCGGCATTCCACGGGACTCGGCGAAATTGCGTGCCGCTTACGAGTCCAGCGAGTCAGTCTCGGTCGGCATCAGCGTCGTATACGCATCGTCGCAGTATGCGCTCGGCGACGACAACAACGCCGACATTCACGGACGCCTTCCCGCGTACACCGTTGTCCACCTCGACGGACGGTATCAGGCGACGCGGGAATCGCAGATCTTCATGCTCGTCAGCAATCTATTCGACCGCCGCTACCAAAGTCTTGCGCTTTTAGGCGCAAACGCGTTCACCGGACCCGGCGGCAGCTTCGGTCCCGCCAGCGGCGTTGATCCCGTGCCCGAACAGTTCCGCGCGCCGGGCGCCCCGCGAGGCATTTGGGTGGGATTGCGCTATGCCTTCGACACGCCGCGTGCCGACGCGCGCTAGACTTATCCGATGCGACGTCTCCCTTCGCCGATTCCTTCGACCTGCGCTTCGCGCCGCTACTTTCTGCAAAGTGTCGGCGCGCTCGGCCTCGCCGCAGTCGGTCATCCGACGCGATCCGCTTCTGCCGTTGACACCGATTTTTGTGTGGCCGGCGAACGCAAGACAACTCCGCTGTTCGTCCCGCGCGACAGCGGTTATCTCGGACGACTCATACCGCGTGGCAAGCCGCTGACGCTGATCGCCAGCGCCGCCGGGGCCTTGCCAAGCGGCGTCGTGCACGGTCCGATCGCGTATCGCGCACAGCACGAGGGTCGCGATTACATCAACCCAACGCTTGTCGTTCGCCGCGGCGAGCGCGTCCGGATCGAGCTCGTCAACCGCCTCGATGCACCGACAATCACGCACTGGCATGGATTAGCCGTCGACACCCGCAACGACGGCGGCGGAATGCATTTGATCGGCCCGAGTGAAACCTACGCCTACGATTTCGAGGCGAGGAACCGTAGTGCGCTTTATTGGTATC
>DASPYC010000357.1:0-3772 GCA_035636955.1 Casimicrobiaceae bacterium | reverse complement strand
GTATCCACACGCCGTTTTCGACGACGGCGTCGATCGAGCAGCCGACGGAACAGTGCGTGCAGACTGTGCGATGCACTTCGCGTGCAACGTTGACCTTGTCGTCCGCTGCTTCCGCTTTAGTCATCGTGCCGTAGGGAAGTTGGCTCGCGAACGCACCAACGCCCGCCACGAGGCCGGAGCGCTTGAGAAACATTCGGCGATCCATCGTCGGCACGTTGCCGAGGGAAAGGCGCCGCAGCGTCAAATGAGGCTGGGCGGCGGCAGACGATCCATCGGTCTTGCGCATCAGCAACATGATCGTTTCCCTTTGAGATCAGATCCGCGCGGAGTCGTAGTAGTCGCGCACATGCTCCGTTTCGCGATAGCCAGACGCCTTGGCTCCTTCGACGGTTGCCGAAGTCGCTTGCGCCGCTGATGCGAGCACGGGCGCTGTGGCAGCGCCCATACCGGTTGCACCGAAAGCGAACAGAAATCGGCGGCGAGTCAAGGCAGTGGAAACGGGACGAGGCGACGAATCACCGTTTGGGCCGGTGAGCGGCGATGCTTTGCGCATGCGAACCTCCAAAATCAAAAACTAGTCAGATTTGTCATTATCAGTCCATGGCGAGCGAATCACGCTCGAGCGCCAAAAACTGTTCGGTCAATTCTGCTACTCGTCGGTAATAATTGGCAAGAGAACTTTTTTCTACTGCGGTGCAGCAATCGAACGCCCATGACAACAGTCTTTTCTGGCAAAAATTCCGCTGGTCTTCTATAGCCGCGGGAGGTCGGTCCTCATCACCCATGATCAGCAGACGCATCGTCTCGAACAGTGCGGAAAAATGGTCTTCCAATAGCGTCGCGGCCTCTTTTCGCGCAATCTTCAACGTAACCAGGTCGCTGCGGAGCTCGACCAGCGGCTTTTCGATCATGAATCCGGCGACCCAGTGCGACCCGTGCAGGTTGACCTCGCACTTGCCTACGCCGATGAAAAGATCGGTGTACTCCTGTGCTGCAGCCTCGGGGTCCATCGCGGCGCTTGCGTCCAGCAGGCGGTTCCAGGCGGCAGCGAATCGATTATCGTCCGCGCCGTTCGGCATTCGCTCCGCCGCCGCGAGCGTTTTGAGAAAGCTTTCATCGGGCGCATCCGCGTACAAACGCGCCAATACCGCGTAGACGTCGGCGCGCGCCTGGTCCTCCGGATCGATGCGGTGGCGAAAGGCGATCGGCGCGACTTGCATTTACAGGCTTCGGATATCGACGCTTTTTTCCGACTTGATCAGATCGACGACGCGACAGTCGGCACACATCTTGAGTCGATCGAGCGCCCCCGGTTCGACGAACATCGAATGGTTCGCCAGCCGACCCAGCATGGCGTCGATCATCTTTAGCGTTCCGAGAGCCTTGCCGCAGCGGATGCAGGCGAAGATCTGCGCTTCGTTGAGTATGCGTGGCGACTTGGCTGTCAGCGTGACATCGAGCTGCGGGACCAGCGTGATCGCGTTCTCGGGACAGGTCTTGGAGCAGATGCCGCATTGGACGCACTTCGATTCGATGAAGCGAAGCTGCGGCGCGAGCGTATTGTCGAGGATCGCGCCTTCGGGACACGCGCCGACGCACGCAAGGCACATCGTGCACGTGTCGCGGTTGACCGCGATGGCGCCGAACGGCGCGCCCGCCGGCAATGGAATCGTCTGCCGCGGCACCGGCGCGTGCGCAGCAAGATGGTCAATGGCGAATGACAGCGTCGTCCGCTTGTCGGCAGTCGGCGCAAATGTCGCGGCAACGCGCGGCGGCAGCGCGGGCGGCCAAGTCCACAGTGCGCTCTCGAGCGTTTCTGACGCCGCGCCGTCGACAAGACGAAAATGTTCCCCCTGATAGCCGAACGCATTCGCGATCGTATCGCCGATGCTCATTTGAAACCGAAGCGCGTCGCGATATTGTGGGGCGAGCCTTTCACCTGTCAGCACGGCCACGCTCGATGCGCCCCACGCGAGCGCGGCGAGCCAGACATCCAGCCCTACCGACGCGACATGACGGACTTCGATCGGCACAACCCGCGCCGGCAACCCCTTGCCCCGCCGGGCAAGTCGCGCGAATACGTCGCGGCTCTCCTCCGCATGAAACAGGACGCACGCGTCGTGCCCGCCCGCCTTGGCAAACGTTTGGAGAAGCGTCCGTACGCGCGCGCCCAGCGTAGGAACGTCCGGGTATCCGTAGGACATCGCGCCCGACGGGCACACGGTGGCGCACGCGCCGCAGCCCATGCAAAGGTGGGGCTCGACGGCGACATGATCGCCGTCGGCTCGAATCGCCGCCGTCGAGCACACGTCGATGCACTGCGTGCACCCTTCTTTCTTCGAGCGGCTGTGCGCGCAGATCGATGCCTTGTAGTTGAAGTACTTCGGCTTCTCGAATTCGCCTTTGAGCGTTGCAATTTCTGCCGCCGCCTTCGCTTGCGCGGCGCGATCGTCGCCGGGCGCGAAATAGCCCTGGGGCGGATCATGTTGCGCGAACCACGGCTTGCTTCGCAGATCGAGCACCGCGTCGAACTTTGCCTGGCGCTTCGTATCGCCGCGATCGAAATCGATCGCACCGATTGCGCCGCACGCCACAACGCATTGCCGGTGGTCGCGGCAGCGCGAGAGGTCGATTTGATAGCTCCAGTCGATCGCCTGTTCCGGGCACACTCGAATACACGCATTGCAACGCGTGCAGAGATCGAGGTCGATCGGATTATCCTGCGACCATTCCGCCTCGAATGCGCCCAGCCAGCCGGACAAACCGGTCAGCGTCCCCGAATAGACGGGAAACTCGCGCTGGGCCGGCAATTCGATACCGGCCGCCGATTCGGTTGCCAGCACGGTGACGGAGACATGCGGCGACAGCGCGTCGGCCCAAAATAACGCTGGCGCCAGGGGTCCGGCGATCAATATTTGTCCGCTCGACGTATACGCGACGCGTGGTACCGGGTCCGGCTCGGGCATTCCCGCCATCGCGAGCAATGCGGCGATTTTCGGTGTCGCGGCCTTCGCCTCTGCCGACCAACCGGCGGTCTCGCGAATGTTGACGAACTGAATGGTCTGCGCCTTGCCGGCTTCTTCGGCGACGTCGCCGAGAAGTCGCGCTTCTTGCGTGCAGGCAACGATGACGTCGCCTTGCGCATTGGCGACGAACGCGCCGAGCTCCTTCTGACAGAGCATCGTCTTGATGCCGCCGTGCGGGGCAATGCCAATGCTGCGGTTCAGCGCATCCGCGTCAAGCGGCATCGTGCCGTTGCATGAGCACAGCCACACTTGCTTGTCGGCGATGGTCATTTGGTCGGTTCGCTGGGCGCCGCCGGCGCCGCCGGCGGCGCGTCGGGCTCCAGCTCGACGGCGTCGTCGATCGGCTCGACCGGCCCAATCGCTACGCGGTCCGTCTCGCCAGCGATGATCTCAGGGGTCGCCGGCTGGGTTTCCACTTCGGGCGGCACGTCCTCGACGAAACCCTCTTCCGTCACCCGCGTCTGCGGAGGATTGAAGATATAGCGCGCCTGCATCAGCTGCTTGACGACATCGGGGTCTATCGGATCCGGTTTCGAGTAATCGTCGATGTAGGTGTCGAGACCGTCCATCACGTTGAAGCGCGGATCGTGGAGCAGCTTCTTCAGCGCCATGCGTTTGAGCGCCTCGTCGACATCGGGTTTCATGAACGCCGTAAAATCCGACTCGAACGTCAGCGATTCGACGGGCGGCAATGCGGGCGCGGCAGAGGTTGGACCGGCTGCCGGTTCGGAGGCGGCTTGCACTGC
>DASPYC010000356.1:0-2724 GCA_035636955.1 Casimicrobiaceae bacterium | reverse complement strand
GTCTTTCGACAGCGAACGTAAACGCCTGCGGGCCACTCTGTCAACAGCGCCGGGCCGACAAATGAGCCCACCACAACGCGTCGGCCGATCAGCTGCACGGTGCTCGCGTTGGCGAAGATCGCCTTCGCACTCCCTCTCTTTATCGCGCATTCGGCAACGACATACGCTGGTGCCGATTCGACAACACCGTTCCCCGCAGTCCCGCTCGCTCGACGGCTCCCGTCACGATATCTTTCGTCTTGGCGTCGCCGACGAAACTTCGGATCAACGGCATCGCGGCTTCGCGGCCTTCAGGAATGCCGATCGCGAAGCTCTCCAATCCCCAGCGCCCGTCGAGCACACGCGATGCGGGCAACGCGTCCGATATCTCGAACAGCGTCGCCTTGTTGGTCGCGAACGCGTCCAGCCGCCCCGACGAAAGCATATCGATTGCAGTCTTCAGCGAAGACGTTCGAACGACTTTTGCGTTTCGCAGCTCGCGAGACAGCGTCGCTTCGGACGTGCTGCCTTCGCTGACGCCCACGCGCACACCGGTGCGATCGATTTCGTCACGGGCGCGGATTGCGGAGCCGCCAGGGACGAGGTATCCCTGTTCGATCTGCAGGACCACCGGCGAGAAATCCATATCGTTCATCCGTGCAGGTGTGGCATTCGTGAATACCATGTCCACAGTTCCTGACTTGGCGGCCGCGAGCACATCGGCGTTCCTTGGGAACACGACAGGCTCGAAGGACACGCCGGCGCGCTCCGCCAACGCGCGACCCAGTTCGAAGCCGACTCCTTTTGCATCGCCCGACGTCGGCTCGCCGATGATCGATGTGGGCGTACCGGGATAAAGTCCAACGCGTAGCTTTCCGGTTGGCGCCAACGTGCGGATAGCAGAAGGATCCGGAGCGGTCGTAACGCTTGCGCAGCCCGCGAACAACGCAAGCAACAGAGCGACATGCGGCACGTAGCGACGGCGCGCGTTCATGATGCTCTCGACGGTTCCTTTCGATCAGTCGGGCTTGATGCCGCCGGACTTGATGACGCGCGACCACAGCTCCGTCTGCGACGCGATGAATGCGGCAAAGTCATCCGGCGTGCTTGGCGTGACGATGACGCCGAGCTCGGCGAGCTTGTTCCCGACTGCAGGATTGGCGAGCGCCTTGTTGATCTCGATGTTGAGCTGCCGAACGATCTCGGGAGGCGTTTTGACCGGTGACGCCAAGCCCCACCAAACGGACGATTCGCAACCGGAGAGGCCCGCTTCGGCGACTGTCGGCACGTCGGGCAACAACGGGACTCGCTTCTCACTCGCGACGGCAAGCGCACGCAGTTTGCCGGCGCGAACATGCGCGATCACTTCGACCGGATTGATCGGCATGAACGCGATGCGCTCGCCAAGCAAATCCGTGATCGCGGGCGCGCCTCCTTTGTAGGGCACGTGCAGCACGTCAATCTTGGCCATCGATTTGAGAAGCTCGCCCGCCAAGTGTCCCGAGCTGCCGTTACCCGCCGATGCGTAGGTGAGCTTGCCGGGTTCGCCTTTCGCCATCGCGATCAAATCCTTCAGCGACCTCGCCGGCGACGACGCCGGTACGACGATCACGAGCGGCGCGTAACCGATCTTCACGATGGGCACGAAATCGCGTCGACCATCGAACGTGAGATTCGGAAACAGCGCCGTGTTGGTCGCGATGCCGTTCGAGGCCATCAACAACGTGTAGCCATCCGGCGCTGCCTTGGCGACCATCTCCATGCCGATATTCGCACTCGCACCGGGTCGATTGTCGACGATCACCGGTTCCTTCAGCGCTTCCGCGAGAGGCTGGCCGATGGTCCTCGCCACAATGTCGACCGCACCGCCGGCGGCATACGGCACGATGATCTTGATTGGTCGATTGGGATAAGACTGCGCGAGTGCGCAGAACGGAACGAGCAGCACGGTGCTCAATAGCAGCGCCCACTTCGTCACGCGAGTCATCACGCGAACCCGAACAATTGACGTGGCGTGTCCCATAAGAGCTTGCGCCGGTCCGACGCGTCGGGAAACTGCGTGAGCGCGACGTTTAGGAGTACGCCGTAGTCGACGTGCTCAGGCGCGCGGAGGTACGGCCAGTCCGACGCCCACAGGCAGTGATCAAGCGTGAACGCGTCGACCAATGCTTCCACGAATGGAGACGCATCATGGTATGGCGCGGACTGACGCGAGAACTTCGCAAACCCCGAGAGTTTGACGAACGCACGCTTCGTCGCGCCGAGCTCGAGCAACGCGCGAAAGCCGCGCTCGTCGAGGCCCGCATCGATCGCCGGGCGGCCGCAATGATCGACGAGTATCCACACGCCGGAATTCGTGAGGAGCGGCATCATTCGCACCAGTTGGTCAGGCTCGACCCCGATGTCGACGAACATGTCGAGCGCCACGAGCTTCTCCAGAAGCGGCTCGGCGTCGTGGTAATAGTCGACGCCGTAGTATGTGACGTTCCACGCGACGCCGACGATGCCAGCATCTTTGAGTCTCTGGAGTTCGTCGACAGTTGCATCGTTGCGTACGACTGCGACACCTTTGTAGCGCCCCCGACCGCGTGCGATCGTATCAAGCATGCAGGAATTGTCGAGGCCATAGCCCGAGTTCGGCCCGACCAGAAGCGCGTGGCGCACGCCGTACGCGTCCATCATTTGTTCCAACTGTGCCGGCGTGCCGATCTCCTGGCCCGCCGGCGCGTAATGCGTGTTCGCCTG
>DASPYC010000355.1:0-1911 GCA_035636955.1 Casimicrobiaceae bacterium | reverse complement strand
AGTGGCGCCAACGGTGAGAACTTCTGGTCGGGACTTTCGCTGCGAACGACGAACGCCGCCGGCGTGGCGAAGAATTTTTCGATTCCGTCGAACCTGTCTTCGTCGAGCACGGCAAGTCGCAGCGTGTTGATCGCCACGGCGGGTTTCGCGGCGCTCAACATCGTCACGCCCGATTTCACGATTCCGGCACGCTTCGTGCCCACCGACGGCGGCACGCTGGATTACGCGAGCGGCACCGACCACATCAATCTGCCGCCGCTGCCGGCCGATGGCGCCACAGCGATCGACCGCAACGGTACGCCTGTGGCAGCTACACCTAAAAATTTTGCGAATGCCAGTGGCACGATGACCGCAATGGCCGTCACGAGTGTCGAGTTCTATAACGCAAGCCTCGATCACTATTTCATCAGCGGGCTCGCGCCCGATATCGATGCGCTCGACAGCGGCCGCATCTCCGGCTGGACGCGCACCGGTCGCGTATTCGGCGTCTTCCCATCGCCAACGGCGGGCGGCGCCGGCGTGACGCCCGTGTGCCGGATCATCATTCCCCCGCCGCATGGCGATTCGCACTTCTTCGGGCGATCGTTGCAGGAATGCACGGACACGCTGACCAAGTTCCCGTTCATGTCGCAGGAAACGCCTGGCGCCTTCTTCATCACGTTGCCCGTCGCAGGCGTCTGCGTCGCCGGCACGACGCCGGTGTATCGCGCGTTCAGTAACCGCGTCGATGCCAATCACCGCTATATGATCGACCGCACGCTGCGCGATCAGATGGCTGCGATGGGATGGACGATTGAGGGCGACGGTCCCGATTTCGTCGTCATGTGCGCGCCGCCGGCGCCGACGGCAGCAGTGAGCGCGGAGTCGGCGATGGATAGCGGCATGCCGATGCCGCCCGGTTACGGTTACGGACCTCCATGAAAATTAAAATCGACGTCCGGCTTGCGTCCGGCGATGAGATCGCAGAGCGCCTTGCCCGAGCCACACGCCATCGTCCAGCCAAGCGTGCCGTGTCCGGTGTCGAGCCATAGGTTGCGGTAGCGCGTTCGCCCGATCAGCGGAACGTTCGACGGCGTTGCCGGACGCAAGCCGGCCCAGTAGCGAATGTTGTCGCGCTCGCCGGCATCCGCGAACAATTCGAACGTCCGTCGCGACAATGCTTCGCAGCGCATTCGATTGAGGTCGGTGTTCCAGCCCGCGAGTTCCGCCGTGCCCGCGACGCGCAGGTGATCGCCCATTCGCGTCATCACGATTTTCCATTCAAGATCGGTAAGCGACATGGCCGGCGCGCCGCGATGTTCGCCGACCGTGATCGTCGCCGAATAGCCTTTCGCCGGATAAACGTTGCACGGAACGCGAAGCGGCGAAAGTAGCAACGGACTGTAACTGCCGAGCGCGACGACGTAGCCGTCCGCCACAAGCTCTTCGCTTCGCTGCTGTTCATCAAAAACGCGAACCGACGAGACCGCGTCGCCCGAGACCGAAATCGAATCGATGGCAACGCCGAAGCGGAATTTCACGCCGCGCAAGGCGGCGAGACGCGCGAGCTCGACGGTGAACTTGTGCGCGTCGCCCGACTCGTCGCTTGCCGTGTAGATCCCCCCGGCGAGGCGGTCGCGACATTGGTTGAGCGCCGGCTCGATCGTCACGCATTCGTCGACGGTTTTCACGTCGCGATCGCAGCCGTATTGGCGCATGAGCTCGGCAGCCGCGACGCTCCACTCGAATTCTTTCGAATCGGTGTAGAACTGCAGGATGCCGCGCTCGAGATGATCGTAGCGTATCGCCGTTTGCCCACGCAGCGCCTTGAGGCAGTCGCGCGAATAGAGCGCGAGATTGAGACACTGTATCGTGTTGTGCCGCGTGCGGGACGGCAGGCATTCGAGCAGAAAGGCGAGGCCCCATCGCCAC
>DASPYC010000354.1:0-2451 GCA_035636955.1 Casimicrobiaceae bacterium | reverse complement strand
CTCGTTGTCGACGCGCTCCGCCGACCTTTCGAAGAGCGTTTCGTCGCGCGAATGCGGGCCGCGAAGATGGGCGACCCGCTGAATGAGAGCACCGAGATCGGTCCACTGGCGCGACGGGATTTGCGCGAGACGTTGCACCGCCAGGTGGACGCCAGCATCGCCAAAGGCGCCAAGTGCTTGCTCGGTGGTTCAATTCCGGAAGGCGCCGGCGCCTACTATCCGGCAACGGTGTTGACCGACGTTCGGAAAGGAATGCCGGCCTTTGACGAAGAATTGTTCGGTCCCGCTGCCGCCATCGTGCCCGTCAGCAACGAAGACGAAGCGATTGCGGCGGCGAACGATTCGCCGTTCGGACTCGGGGCTGGCATCCTCACGCGCGACATCCGGCGCGGCGAGCGCATTGCTGCGGAGCGTATCGAAAGCGGTTGTGTCTTCGTCAACGACGCCGTGCGATCGGACCAGCGTTTGCCGTTTGGCGGCGTGAAGGAAAGCGGCTACGGCCGCGAGCTTTCAGCGTACGGCATCAAGGAGTTCGTCAACATCAAGACGGTCATGGTGGCGTGACCACGAAATACCGTTCGATAATGGGGGATGAACGAGAGCTGGACGTGGCTTGGCGCTCCGCTCCCAACCATCGCGATTCTTGGCGCGGCGTTTCTCGTTCTCTTCATCGCTGAGCGCCTTGCGCCGCTTCGCGCACCGCGAAGCTCGCTCGCAGGAAGGCTCGTCGTCAATGCCTGCGTCTCGGCGCTCGCGCTCGCGACCGCATACTTCGTCGTCGCGCCTGCCGCGATGGCAGCGCTGCGAGAGGTGTCCTTTCGGCAGATCGGTCTATTGCAGTGGATTGCGCTCCCGGAACCGGCGGAGGTGGCGTTCGGATTCGTGTTGATGGACCTTTCGTTCTATTACTGGCACATGGCCAACCACAAGATTCCCTTCTTATGGCGCTTTCACAACGTCCACCATGTGGATCCTGATCTCGACGTTTCCACGGCGTTTCGCTTCCACTTCGGCGAAGTGGCGTTCTCCGCAGTTTTCCGTGTGGCTCAGATCGTCTTGATCGGCGTCACGCCGTTCACCTTTGCGCTGTACGAGATCCTCTTCGGACTGCATACGTTGTTTCACCACAGTAACGTCCGACTTCCGCTGGCGCTCGAACGGTGGATCAACAAGGTGCTCGTCACGCCGCGAATGCACGGCGTTCATCATTCCGATGTCCGGCGCGAGAACAACGCGAACTATTCGGTTGTTTTTTCGTTGTGGGATCGGCTACATCGAACGCTGCGACTCAACATCGCGCAGACGCGCATCGTCATCGGTGTTCCCGGCTACCTCGAGCCGGCCAACAACGTCGTACGCAACATGCTGGTGCTGCCATTTCGGACGCAACGCGACTATTGGCGGATCGCTGACGGACCTGTCGTGGAGCGAAGCGACAGCGATATAACGCTGCCGAGAAACGGAATGCAAGCCTAACCGCTCGGGACCGAACGTTCAGGGCGCTCGCGCGCCAGCACGATAAGTCAGCACATCGTCGGCGTCCGGTTTTGCCGATGGAGTCATGCGGGCGGGTTCGATTCGCTCCGCGCCGATGATATGAAATACGGCGTCACCGGCGTGGATCAGGTAATCGGCGATGATCCGCCGATGACAGCGCCACCACACGGCCTCTGAGCACATGACCGCGCAGCGCTGCCCGCGGGCGAGCTGGCGGAGCCGCGTAAACCCGTCGCGGAACGCGTCGCCCATCGCGTAGTCGGCGAAATTATGAAAGCTATCGTTCTCCCAGAAGTCGTTGACGGCCGGAGCGACGTCGCGATTGCGGCCCCGAAGTCCACCGAGCGCGGCGATATGCTCATAACCGATGCCGGCATCGGCCAGTGACGCGCTGAGCGCTTCCCGATTGTATTGGGGATTCGTCCGCGACCGCGGCATGATCCGCACATCGACGACCATTTCGATTTCGGAGCGACGCAGGAGCGCGACGAATTCCGTGATCGAACGCGTCGAATGGCCAATCGTGAAGATCGGATTGCCCGATAGTCGACTCGTCATCATTTCAATCGCAACGTGGCACGGGGAATTTTCCTGTTACTTCTCCGTCGAACTGTTGATTGATGAATCACCGGCGATGACGGCGTTTACCCTTCCGCGGGGCCGCCTCGATGGTACCAATTCCCGTCAATCGATGGACTTTGAGGAGAGCACACAATGATGCGATCGACTGTTATGACCGTCATGCTCGCGTGGGTGAGCATCGCGGGCGCCCCGTTGGCATGGGGGCAAAGCGCTCAGCCGCGGACCGAACCGTCGACGGCAACGTACAGCGATGCCGAATTGAAATCGTTTGCCGCGGCCGCCGCGGATGTGCATCGGATCAACAGTACTTACCTGCCCAAGCTGGCCGAAGCGAACCCTGACGAGCAACGGCAGATCGAGAAGCAGGCGGTC
>DASPYC010000353.1:0-3780 GCA_035636955.1 Casimicrobiaceae bacterium | reverse complement strand
CTCGAGATATTCGTCGTCGACTAGTACCTGCGCCGGTTCAGGCGGCGCAGGTTCCGCCGGCGCCATCGCCCTTGCGAGCGCCTCGGCTTTGACGGCTGTGGCAATGTCGCCCGATGCCTTGGCCACCTCCGCCTGCGCTTTCGCCGCCTCCGCGACGGCCGCCGTCGGCGACGCCGTAGCCGCGAACGACGGCTTCACCGCCGCGGCGTGCGCTTCGACCAGATTGGTCATGAACCGGTCGCGCTCTTCCTGCGTCCACTGCTGGTTGTGCACGCCGGCGCCGAGGCGTTTCAGCAGCGACGGCAACAGTGCAACCAGGTGCTTGCGGTCCTCGGTGCTGCGCTTCGGCTGGACGCTCCACACCAGATCCTCGAGCGTCGTGACAGCGGACGTCCAGGCCTCGCTGTCATCGCCGTCCTTCAGATAAACATGCTCCAACGTCGATTGCCAGTGCTCGCGCAGGAACGACGCAAGGAAATGCGGCAGCGGGTAGTTCTCGACTCGCCGCTCGATCTCTGCGCGGCCGATGACCGCGGCGATTTGCAGGTGATCGCGTTGATTGATTTCGTCCGCGGAGGACGCGATGTTCGCTTCGGCGGCCTTTTCTTCTTCGGCGAGGAACTTTTCGAGGTCCTCGCGGAGCTCGTCGAACAACGCAAGATTGTCGGAAAATTCATTGAGGATCCGCCGAACGATGCCCTCGATCTTGCGATAGAGCGGATCGTCGCTGCCCATGTCCGGCGACCAGCCCAGCCCTGCATCGGCCAGCGCATTGACGAGCAGACGCGACGGATGGGTCTTTTTCGCAAAGAACGCGCCGTCGAGCATCGCGGCCTTCAGCACCGGAATCTGCAACCGGGCAAGCTGTGCCTTCATGCCGTCGGGCAGGTCGCGCGTTTCGAAAATGAAGTCGAACAGCATCGCGACCATCTCGATCGTCATCGACTCGAGTTGGTTCGCCTTGCGGCCGAGCGGAGATTCCTGCAGGTCGCGCAGGACGTTGTGCGTTCCATCCGGCACGCCGGAGAACGAGACCTGCGCGCCGCCGACATCGAAGTCGGTTTGGCCGGCCTGCAGCCGCGTCAATCCTTCATGCAGGTCGACGCTCGAGATGATCGGCGCGCCCGGGACATAGCCCGAAGGCGTCGGGGACAGCGGCGCGAAGTTCGACGGGCCCGGCGCACCGCCGAATCCGCCCCCGGCAAGATCGTTCGGAGAGAAGCCCCCGCCGCCGGCTCCGCCGTCCATGTGCATCCCAGGGAACGTGCCGCTGCTTTGCGAGGCCATCCGACGAAACAGCGACATCACGTCGATTTCGGCCGATCCATGCGCCGGTGCGCCAGGCGGCCGAGGCTGCTGCGGCCGTTGCCTTTCGCCGGGGCGACGATTCGCGGGTTGCATGCGCGCCGCGGCCGGCATCACGCCGAGATGCGTCAGGTGCTTGTTCAGATCCGCGTAAATCGTCGCAAAATCGCCGAGCGCGGCTTGATTCAGCACTTTTAGAATTTGAAACTTGATCTTGTCGTCTGCGTCGACTCCGGTCAGCGCATCGGCGAAAGCGCCGACGAAGGTCGTCGGTGAGAGCGGATTTGCCCCGGTATCGAGGTCCGGCTGATCAAGCAGATTGCCGATGCCACGATTGAAAGCAGCCAAGTGGTCATGCGCGCCGTTCTCAATCACGCGGACGATATTGCCGGTGATCACCGATTCGTCCATCGACATATGATCGACGAGCGTAAGCTCGCCCACGTCGAGCTTGGAAAAATCGGCCTTGGTCTCCTTGACGTGGATTCGCTCGTCGACGCGCCCGCGCAAGCGACTTTCGAACTCCACGAGCAGGTTCGCGCGTTCCCGCGCGAGCGCGGTGCGCGCATCGCGATTGAGCGCGCCGTCCTCCGGCGATTCCGGCGCGTCCGCACGCGCCATCAGCATGTCACCAATCCGATCGAGCATCGTCGCGAACGTCGTCAGCAGACGCTCGATGGCCATGTCGCGACAGCCTTGGAGAATCTTGGCTTTGTCCGGCGCAAGCGAGCGGCGCGCGGCAGCTTCTGGGGAGGTCGGGTTCAAGCGCCTGACGGGTAACGAAATCCGTGCCTGGAATGATCGACTGTAGCACGGTCGAAAACGGCGTGCCAATGAAAGCCGACCACTCTGACATTGTCGCTAGCGGGACAGCTCCGACCACGCCTTTTCGACCCGTTTGAACGACACCGGAAACGGCGTGCGCAATTCCTGCGCGTACAGCGAGACCTTGAGCTCCTCGAGCAGCCAGCGGAACGCCGCGAGCTTGGCCGATCGCACGCCCCTTGCTCGTTCGCTTTCCTCGCGTTCGCGATAGCGCGACCACCATTGCGCGAGTTGCGCCGCGTGCCGCGCGTCGCGACCCGGCGCCTCGAGGTGGCGGACGTAGCGACGCTCGAGCGCCTTCAGGTAGCGCGGCAAATGTTGCAATTGCGCCCATGGCGTGGCGGAGAAAAAACCCGGGCGGACGAGCGCGTCACGCTCCGCGCGAAGCTCGGCGGCAATTCGAGCATGCTGCGCGGGTGCAAGCGCGAGGCGTTGCGATAACGCGAAATGCTCGTTGGCTATCGCCGTCAGCTGACGCCAGGCGCCTTCGGCCACCACCGGCAGGCGCGCTCTCGCGCGTTTGACTTGCTCGTTCCACCCGCGTTCGTTGCGCGGCAGCGGATCATCGCCGATGAACGCGCGGTCGACGATCGCATCTTGCACATCGATTCGCAGCACATCCGCAGGCACGATGCTTTTGAGCTGGAGGGCGATCTGGATGAACTCCGGGGGCGCCTTCTCCAAGGGCGCGAGCACGACTTTCAATTGCAGGCGGAGGAGACGGATGACCCCTGCGCGCGTCGATGCGTCGGCCGCTTCGCGGGTATCGAGCAATGCGAGCGAGATGCTCGTCCCATCGTCGACAAGCGCTGGATAACCCATCAGGCGCGCGCCGTCGCGCTCGATCGCCAACGTCTCCGGCAAATCGCCGAAATCCCAGCTCGTGATCCCTTTCTTTTCGAATGGATGGCCGACTGCCGCAAACGACATTTGCGCCGCTTCGCCGAGCTGTTCGCGCAACGATTGGAGGTCGCGCCCTGTCGCAAGCTCTCGGGCGCTCGCATCGACGACGCGGATGTTGAAGGCGAGATGTGGCGGCAACACCGTGGCGTCAAAGACATTGGACGGCAACGTGTCATCAAGCCGGCGTTGCAAATAGTTCCGTAGAGCATCTTCAATTGATCCGTCGCGCGAAGATGCCTCCGTCAGAAAATCCGTGACCACTTCCGCCATGGGAATCACGCGGCTTCGCCATGACTTCGGCAACGCCTTCAGATTCGCGGTCACCTTGTCGCGCACCATGCCGGGAACGAGCCATGACAACCAGCCCGCGTCGATCTGATTCAAGAGGGCAAGCGGCACGGTGACGGTCACTCCGTCCTCGGGATCGCCGGGCGCGAACCGGTATTTGAGCGGCAGCGTCGTCGCGGCCGTCGCAATGGTTTTCGGGAACAGCTCTTCGGTCACGTTCGCCGCAACGTGCCGCATCAGGAATTCACGCGTCAGCAGCAGCAGGTTCGGGTCGCGCGCTTCGGCCTCGGCGCGCCAGGACTCAAAGGCCGCTCGTGTCGAGACGTCCGGCGGAATCCGTTCCGCGTAGAACGCGCTAATCGTGTCATCGTCGACCAGAACGTCCTGGCGTCGCGCCTTGTGCTCGAGCTCGGCGATCTCGGCAATGAGCCGGCGGTTACGCTCCAGGAACGGTGCCTT
>DASPYC010000352.1:0-2746 GCA_035636955.1 Casimicrobiaceae bacterium | reverse complement strand
TCGGGGCCGGACTTGTGCTCCGGCACGGCGGGCATATCGGGATCGACGCGTTGCAGAGCCGGTTTCCGCGGTGGGCGCTGATGATCCGTGCGACGATTTTCTTGTTCGTGCTCGGCTTTTGCGTGTTCATGGCGTGGATCGGTGCGCGTTACGCGACGCTCACGTGGACTCAAACAACGCCCGTGCTGCAAATTCCCGTCGGATTTGTCTATCTCGCCCTGCCAGCCGGGTTCGCGCTGTTGATCATGCATTTGTTGCTGATGGCCGCGCCGTACGTCCGCCGCAACGAATTCATCGTTGACGCCGAGTTCGATCCGGACGCGGCAAAGCTGTGATCGCGATTCTCTTTGTCTCGTGTATGGCGCTGCTCGCGCTGGGCGTGCCGGTCGCGTTCAGTCTGGGAGGCGCGACGCTCGCAGCGATCGTCTACGGGCATTTGCCGCTGATCGCACTGCCGAAATATCTCTTCTCCGGAATCGACGTGTTCGCGCTGATGGCGGTACCGTTTTTCATCCTGACCGCGGAGCTGATGACCGGCGGATCGCTATCGGAAGTGCTGTTGCGTTTCGCGTCGCAATTCGTTGGACGCTTTCGGGGTGGACTCGGCCACACCAACATCCTGACGATCACGTTCTTCTCCGGCATCAGCGGATCGGCGTTGGCCGACGCCGCGGGTCCCGGCGCGATCATGATCCGGATGATGAAAAAGGACGGCTATCTCGCCGAATATGCCGCGGCGTTGACCGCCGCAGTTTCGATTCTGGGACCGATCATTCCGCCGTCGATCAGCATGATCATCTACGCGATTGCGTATCCGGATATCAACCTCGTCGGATTGTTGATCGCCGGCATCGTCCCGGGCATCGTCATTGCCATTGCCATGGCCGTCATCAATCATTCGATATCGGTGCGGCGCAACTACCGCGGCCTGAACGAGCGTTTGTCGGCGTCCGATTATCTCCACAACACGTGGCGTGCCTTGCCCGCGCTCGTGCTGCCGGTGCTGATCCTCGGCGGTATTGCATCAGGCGCTTTTACTCCGACGGAAGCGAGCGTCGTGGCGGTGTTCTACGCGCTGTTCGCGGGGCGCGTGATCTATCGGACGCTGACGTGGCCGATGCTGCCGTCGATCCTCGCGCGGTCGGCGCTGATGACGGCGGCGGTGCTGATCATCGTCGCGATGTCCGCCGCGTTTGCATGGGTGTTGACGTTCTCACGTGTACCGCAGGAACTGACAGCGTTCATCGTCGACCTGAAGTTGAGCCCGATCGCGTTTCTGTTCGCCGTCAATCTACTGCTGCTGGCGTTCGGCATCTTCATCGAGCCGCTGCCGGGAATCGTTGTGCTCGTGCCGATCCTCGCGCCGATCGCGCACGCGCTCGGCATAAACGATCTTCAGTTCGGCATCATCGTGATCGTGAACCTCACAATGGGCATGATTACGCCCCCGGTCGGGGGGCTGCTATTCGTCACGTCCGTCGTTGCGAAAGTGCCGCTCACGCGAATGGTGCGCGAGCTGTGGCCGTTCATGTGGGCACAGATCGCGGTGCTGATACTGCTGTCGTTCGTTCCTGCGCTATCGACATGGCTGCCGGGCGTTTTCGGCTATTTGTAATTCTTGATCTTGTCGATGTTCTCTTGCCCGAAGCGTTTCGAGAAGTCGTTGTAGACCGGTGTCAGCGCCGTCTGAAATTTCGTCTTGTCGAGCGTGTCGACGACGGCCATGCCCTTGGCGCGCAAGTCGCCAACGGCCCGCTTTTCATCGTCATCGATGCGTGCGCGATTTGCCTTGACCGCTTCCTTGGCGGCATCCGAGAACGCCTGTTTGTCCGCCGCCGACAGCTTGTCCCATTGCGCCTTGCTCATGAGGATCAGCGCCGGAGAGTAGACGTGTCCGGTCAACGATAAATATTTCTGCACCTGTTCCAATTTCGCGGCGGTGATCACCGAGAGCGGATTTTCCTGGCCGTCGACGGTCCCTTGCTGCAAGGCGGTGAACACTTCGGTGAACGCCATCGGCGTCGGCAGAATGCCGAACTGCCGGTAAGCCTCGATGTGAATGGGGTTCTCCATCGTCCGCATCTTGAGACCTTTGAGATCGTCGGGCGTATTGACCGGATGCTTGTTGTTCGTCATGTGACGAAATCCATTTTCGCCCCACGCCAGCGCTTTGATGCCTTTGGCATCGAATTTCGTGAGCAGGTCCTGCCCGATCGGACCGTCGAGCACGCCGCGGGCATGCGCGTAATCGCGAAATAGAAACGGTATGTCGAGAATTGCCACCTCGGGCACGAAGTTCGGCACCGGACCTGTCGATGTCATCGTCAGATCGAGCGTGCCAAGCTGAATGCCTTCGATCGACTCGCGCTCGGCGCCCAGCGCTCCCGCGTAGAAATTCTGCACCTTGTAGCGCCCGCTGGTTCGCTTGTCGACTTCGCGTGCAAACGTGTCGATAGCGACGCCGTAGTGCGAATTTTGGGCGACGGAGATGTTCATCTTGAGCGTCGCCTGCGCGTGCGCGACTCCCGCCGTCATAGCGAGCATGAACCCGAGTGCCCATCGATAATGCGTACGCATGAATCCTCCAGATGCGTCGAAGTCGCGCGATTATAGCGAGTGCCCGGCGGTGCGCACGTGCAGCATGCGACCGCGGATTACAAGGAGTAGACTCGTGCTCGCGCCGAAGCGTGGCAGTACGGCGAAGAACACAACAATCACTCGACTGGAGGAACATGAACACGAACGT
>DASPYC010000351.1:0-3056 GCA_035636955.1 Casimicrobiaceae bacterium | reverse complement strand
CGTTTCCAAATGCGTTGAAATGCGATGGACCGATTCGCCCTTTTTCCCACGCCGCTGTTCGTCTATGACGTTCCGAATGTCGAAGATATGAACTGCCAGCTCGGCGAGTGCCTGCGCGCCGAGGCGCAGGCGTGTGTGTGGCCGACTTGGCCGAAATACATAGGTGGCGACACGAACGCGGCGGCGAGTTTCACATGCGTAAATGATGATGCAGCATTACGGTGAGTGGTGCTGTAATGCGGGGAGCGGGCCAGCGCTTTTCCGGCTGGCCGGCTATCTGCATCGATTGAGTTTGGGGCGCTACGGCCCGCTCCGACATCCGTTATCGAGAGGGGCGACGTGACCATGCGGTTTGCCCAGGCCGCCCGCCGCCGAATCGGGGCCGGGGGGCGGTTCAGGTCGACGGGCAATGGTCCATCGACCGGTGATCGCCGGAGCGATGCGCATCCCCGCGCAAGCGCGAAGCTGACACATTTCTCGTAGCCCACGTCTTAGTCCTCAACCCCTCACCGAGAGCGCCAACCATGCCGTCCACAATCATCGATTCCGCCATCTTCGGCGACATCTTCAGCAGCGAGCCCATGCGCAAAGTGTGGTCGGACGAGAACCGCACGCAAAAATACCTCGACATCGAAGCGGCGCTTGCGCGCGTGCAGGGTCGGCTGGGCGTCATCCCGAAGGAGGCTGCCGACGAGATCGTGAGGCACTGCACGATCGACCAGATCGACATGCAGAAGCTCAAACAGCAGACGGAGCGCATCGGCTACCCGGTCCTCGGCGTCGTCTCGCAATTGAACGCGCTATGCCGCGACAAGCTCGGCGAATACTGCCACTGGGGCGCGACGACGCAGGACATCACCGACACCGCGACGGTGCTGCAGATTCGCGACGCGCTCGAGCTGATCGATGATGACCTCACCGCGATCTCGGCTGCGCTCGCCGATATCGCGAAGCGGCATCGCGACACGCCAATGGCCGGACGCAGCAATCTGCAACAAGCGGTGCCGATCACGTTCGGCTTCAAGATGGCCGGATTGCTCTCCGCGATCGAGCGGCACCGCGAACGCCTCGCGCAGTTGCGGCCGCGCGTGCTGATGGGTGAATTCGGCGGCGCCTCCGGCACGCTCGCGTCGATCAAGGACAGCGCGATGGAAACGCAGCAGGCGCTGATGCACGACCTCGGCCTTGCGCAGCCGCTGATCGCGTGGCACACGATCCGCGACACCATCGCCGAGATCGGATGTTTTCTCGGCTTGGTCGGCGGAACGCTCGGCAAGCTCGCGATGGACGTGAAGCTGATGATGCAGACGGAGGTCGGCGAGGTCTACGAGCCGTTCGCGCCGGGTCGCGGCTCGAGCAGCACGATGCCGCAAAAGCGCAATCCAATCTCGTCGTGCTACATCCACGCGGCGATCTCGGTGGTTCGGCAGCACACTGCGGCACTGCTCGACGCGATGGTCGCCGACCACGAGCGTTCGACCGGCCCGTGGGAAATCGAATGGATCGTCCTGCCGGAGGCATTTTGCCTGCTGTCAGGTGCGCTCAAGCAGGCGCGTTTTGTTCTGAGCGGGCTGGAGGTCGACGCGCAGCGAATGCGCGAAGTGCTCGAGATGACGAATGGGCTCATCGTTTCGGAAGCAGTGACGATGGGCCTTGGTCCGTATCTCGGCCGGGAGTACGCGCACGATCTCGTCTACGACATCTGTCGCGAGGCGATCCGGCAAAAACGTCCACTGCTTGATCTGCTCGCGGAAAAAAAGGAAATCACAAGACACCTGAGCCGTGCCGAGCTCACGAGCCTGTGCGACCCCGCGAACTATCTCGGCCAATCGGGCGTGATGGTCGACCGGGTGCTAGAAAGCGTGCGCGCGAAGCGATCGCCTGTTGATCGGTGTCCCGGGCAGGCTGATGCGATGCGAAACGTTCAAGCGGCCATTCTTCCTCACGTCCGATCTGCCGGATGATCACATCCGCCAGATTGACGGCATCTGCGTAGGCGGGCAACCGATGAGCGTAACGCTCACGAACGGATGGCAATCATGATGAAACGACTACTCGTCGCTTGCGCAGTTGTGGCGGCGGCCGTCATCGCCGATCCGGTTGGCGCGCAGCCGATCATCATCAAGTTCAGCCACGTCGCCGCACCCGACACGCCGAAGGGACAGGCGGCGAACGAGTTCAAGCGCCTCGCCGAAGATCGCACGAAGGGACGCGTCAAGGTCGAGGTGTACCCGAACAGCATGCTGTTCAAGGACGCCGAGGAGCTCGACGCGCTGAAACTCGGCTCGGTGCAGATGCTCGCGCCCGTCCCGGGCAAGTTCGGTCCGGCGGGCATTCCCGAATTCGAGGTGTTCGACCTTCCGTACCTGTTCCAGGACATCGAGGCGGTTCATCGCGCGTACAAGTCGAAAGCCGCGGTCGATCTCATGAAGAAGCTCGAGCCGCAGGGCATGGTGGGTCTCGCGTTCTGGGACAACGGTTTTCGCGTAATGAGCGCGAACCGCCCGATCCACGTGCCCGCCGACGTCAAGGGTCTTAAGATGCGGATCAATTCGTCGAAAGTGAACGCGGCGATCATGAAGTCGGTCGGCGCTGTCCCGCAAACGATGGCGTTCTCCGAGGTCTACCAGGGGTTGCAGACCGGCGTCATCGACGGCACCGAGGGGCCGCTGTCGAACTTGTACACTCAGAAGCAGTACGAGGTGCAGAAGCACGTGACGCTGACGTACCACACGATCAGCAACTACGTCGTCGTCGCGAACAAGAAGTTCTGGGACGGCCTGCCCGCGGACATTCGCACGACGCTGGAAGGCGCGCTGCGCGACGCGACGACGCTGAACGATCAGGTCGCCGCGAAGGACGAGCAGGCGGCGATCGCGGCGATCAAGGCCTCGGGCAAAAGCGAGATCTACACGCCCACCCCCGCGGAGAAGCAGCAATGGGTCAAGGCCATGCTTCCGGTGCAGGACGAGATGGCTTCACGCGTCAAGAAAGAGACCATCGCGGCCGTGCGCGCCGCGGTGCAAGGCAAGTAGAGCGCGGCGACCCGCCGGACA